>JACQJM010000266.1 GCA_016205045.1 Elusimicrobiota bacterium
AACCCCTAACCCCTAACCCCTAACCCCTGGAGAATTGGTTCCAGGTGTTTTAGAATTTGAGCGTGAATCTTCCTGGGATCGCCAATGGCGGGGATCACGATGATTTTTGGATTTTGAGTGGCCAGAGCCCGGTATCCCTCCCGCACTCTCATCCTAAAAGAGCTATCTTCTCTCTCGATGCGGTCTCCCCGGCTTTTGCTGCGGGAGGTGAACTCTTCAATGGGGATATCCAGAAGAAAAGTTATGTCCGCCTCGAGATTGCTTGTGGCGGCGTGATTCATTTCCTGAATCAATGGGAGAGGAATCTGTCGTCCGAAGCCTTGGTAGGCCAATGTGGCCAGGGTGTAGCGTTCTGAAATAACCACATCCCCTCGTTCCAGGCCCGGTCGTATTTTCTCAAACGTGTGTTGGGCTCGAGCGGCTTCATAAAGAAGAAGCTCCGCCAGGGGAGCGACCTGATGGTTGGGGTCGAGAAGGATTTTTCGAATAGCCTCGGCAAAAGGGGTTCCGCCCGGCTCCCGCGTGTGCAGTACCGGAATCTTATTTTTGCGCAGAGCGCGGGCTAAAAGATCAGCCTGGGTGGATTTGCCCGATCGGTCCGGGCCTTCCAGAACGATGAAAATTCCTTTAGGCATTACATAAATTCTACCAAAATAAGCGGATGTCCTTCTTGGTGCACCCCAGCCCCAATTTATGGCCCGGACCAGGAGCCGGGAATCTCATCCCAGCTCACCAGGGTCAATACCAGATTGACCGTTTTTATATCATCGGTGACCGTGTCGTCATAGTACATGGTGAAATTGGATGTAGTGAGAGTTTCATTGGAGCCCGTCATCACCGCTCCGTGAACTACGCCCCCACCTCCTCCTGTCAGTGATTGAGATCCTCCGGAATACAGAAAGCCATGGACCATGACGTTGCTGATGGGGTAGGTCAGGGTGGCGGAGGCAGAATAATTGCTGTTGGAAGCCGCAGAGTAGCTAGCCGGAGCGGAGGCATCAAAACTTTGGTAGGTGGCCCAGGAATTTCCATACTCCTTCCAGGCTTGTTGGGGAACGTGAGCATCGTAACTTCCGTTTCCGCCCCCGTTGCCTTGGATGGTGAGAGAACCTGTTTTAATGACGACATTGCCCACAATATAATTTTGGTTGCCGGCCGAGCCGAAAGTCACATCTCGACTCTGGATATAAAATGTGCGTCCATTGGTGTCGGTGCAACGGGTAAAATCACGGGCGCCTGCGGAGGAGGGACGTGTGTCGTAATAATTTCCACAGTCTGCATCCGAACTGCCCCCATAGAGAGTGTCCAGGGCCTGTGCGGAAGAGGCGTAGAAGTTAAAGTCGATGACGGGGGCGGGCGGGATTTTGAAGTAGGACCACCACTGGACATTGTCGCTATTGGGCTGGGTGATTCCGTTGGCATCCAGGGTGGTAATGTTTTGGGCGCCATAGAAGCGCGGGTAGGCTCGGCTTGTGGTGATGGTTTGCCCGGCGATGACAGGCCCCCAGTGGACGTCCGCCGCTGCCGCAACTCCTAAGGTTTTATTGGCCCGAACCGAAAAGGAGGTAGTCGTATTTGTGTACACCACTCTAATTTTACGCACTTCATGGGTGGAGTTGTCGCGTCCTACCCCTAGAATGATGCGTTGATTTTCATTGGCGGGGTCCGAGGAGATTTGAATGGCGTAGGTGCCTCCGGCCACATCGGTGTAGGTCTTGTCGAAGTTATAGCCGGGGAGGGTGGTGGTGGAGGTGGTGCTCCAATTGGTTGCAGATTCCAAAAGTTTCCATCGCCCTCGATCCACTGCCGCTTCGGCTAGATGGAAGGCGGTGGTGCTTTCCTTTTGCTTGACGCTAGTCTGAGTATCCTGTCTGCTCCACCAAACCAATGTGGGAATAAACACCGCCAAAACAGCCATAAGCAAAATAGCCATCACCAACACTTGGCCTTTTTGCTCCCGTTGAGAAAATAATTGTTGTTCTTTCATTTAATTGTTCATGACCCGCACTTTTTGAACTGACAGTTGAAGGGCTTTGGCCCCTCCTTGGTAAGTCTCTTTTTCCATGGTGATGGCTACAGAAAGAATGGTGGCGTCATCCGATCGAGGGTAGGTGAACCCAATATAACGTAGGTTCCCGCTCAGGGTTTTAGTCCCTCCTTCGATTTGGTAAAGATTTTTATTCTGCTGATAAAAAATCATGGTCCTCCCATCGATGGTGGTGAATCGGATGCGGGAGAAGGGAGGTTGTCCGGTCACTTGATCCACCGTCACCGTGGAGGATCGGGCTTGGCGCAAGTTGCGATTGATAATATCCAAAGATTCGCGTCCATCCCTTTGAATTTCTATACGGGCTCGACTAAGTTGGAAAAAACGGATCGTTTGGACCATGAGATTGGGACCCAGGGTGAAGATTACCCCTATGATCGCCACCACGATCATCATCTCGGCCAGGGTGTAACCCCTAACAGCAGTGATGAGTGATGAGTGATGAGTAATAAGTCGCCAAAATTTCCGACTTTGCCTGCCTGCCGCCTGCCCGCCGGAGAGGAGGGGCAAGGCAGGGACCTTGGACCTTGGACCTTGGACTTTGGACCGTAGATTCATAAATTCACCAACTAAAGTTCACCGTGGCCGTGGCAGTGCTCGTAATCGTGGTGGTGGCATTTTTTTTGACCGTGTTGGGAACGGTCCCGTTAAACATGGTGTACCAGGCATAAATATTGTAGGTTCCTCCTGGTAAAGAGACGGAGTACGTGGCGTCTGCTAGACTGGAGGCGGTGTAGTAGTAAGAAGTGGTGGCCCGCAGAGTGGAATCGATGGGGGGAGGAGGATTGCTCCCGGGGATAGTGTAGGAGGAGATCACCACCAATACCCCCGTTTTTATAGGGGTGGTGCTGCTGCCCACGCTCAGGCTGCCTGTAATTTTCCCAAAGCCTCCTGAAACGGTAAATGTTCCCACAAAAACAGTGCTGCCCGCCACGGCCGTGGCGGAGGTAGTGCTGGGAGAGATGGCCTCGTTGTTGGGTCCGTAGGTGTCTACTTCATAGAGTCCTATAGGAAGATTAGAAATCGTAAACCGCCCATTGCTTTCGGAGATCGCCGTCCCTTGAGAGACACCACTCAACTTGGCGTCTATGGCCACACCCGGATAGGGGTCCACCCCGTTGATGGTGGCAAATCCGGTGAAAGATCCCCCAGAAAGCAGAATAAAATTGACTGCGGATGTGACTTGCCCTTCATTGACCACGATCCCCGAATTGGTTTCGGCGGTCAGGCTGGCAAAACTGACGTTTCGTGGATTGGCGGTAATATCATAGGTGCCCGTGGGAACAGAGAGCAAGTAGTTTCCTGAAGTCAAGTTGGAATTGGTGAAAAATGCTCCCGATTCAACACGCACAATTCCAGGAGACACCAATGAAGAATTAAGCACTCTGCCGCTGATGTAGCCATTGGTGGTGGAGGAGGTAAGGATGATACTGCCCAGGGAAATATTGGCGTTGGCGGTCATGGTGACGCTGGTGGAGCTGTATAAAACTCCGCTGGAGATTTCCACGGTCCAGGTGCCCGTGGCCACGTTGGTGAGCATGAAATCAGCTTGAGGGGGACTTCCCACAGCATAGGCGGTGCTGGGAATGGAGAGGCCATCCTGGGCGGAGACGATGGCGCCCAGGGCGGGGGTTCCCGCTACCGGGGCCTGGCTGACGGCTGAGTTTTGAAGATCATAATCCGGGGATCCATCTTCGTCTGTGACAAAATCCAGGCTGTTGTTGTTGGAGTCGTAGGCTCTCCCTTGCGTGGAGTTGGTCGTCCCGGAGTCTACTTTTCTAACGATCTGCTCGCCATCCCCCAGACCAGTGCTGGTCATGGTGATCGCCGTCGTTTCGGTGTAGTCGGAAGGGGGGTCGGGACCTCCGACTTTGGCCCACGCCAGCTTATCATAGGTAACGAAGGTCGTTGGGTTTCCTAAGATGATGCCGCCATCCTTGTCATTTTTTATGATATTGGGATAGTCAGGGTTAGAGGGGTCATACATCGCATCCGCATTTCGCGTGATGCCCCTAAATGTGATGGGAGAAGTGCTGGCGATCAAGTAGTACGTTTGGGGGGGGATGCTGCTGTTGACATAGATTAATGTAGGGATGATATCTAAGCCGCCGGTCTGCTTTTCCCGGTATTTGAATGCCAAACTGCTGGAGTTAGAGGTCCAGGTAAATGTGGTGGGATTATAAGCTTCTATGAACTCCACCTCAATGCCGTTGTGTGTGCCGGAGGAGGCCACCACCTGGCTGATCACCAGATGATTGCGGATCCAGGCGGTGCCGGTCAAAGTTCCGGAAGACATGGGAATGAGGGTAAAGGGTTGGTTGAGAACTTGGCCTACATCAATGTAGGGCATAGATTTGGTCTCGGAAAAAAATCCGTATTTGCTGGCCAGAAGGGTATAGGTTCCGGCAGACACCAGAAAAGAGTAGTTCCCCCCCGAATCGGTGAGGTCGGCCCAAGATGTATTTTCCACCGCCTGCACCTGGACATTGGGAAGATAGGAGGTGACGCCGGTGCTGGAATTGACTCTCCCTGAAAAAGTGGATGTAACGGGGAGTCGATCGGGATCATCCCTTAAGTTTCTCAGTTGCAGGTTCTTGCAGGTGCCGCCCTCGTTCCAAGTAACGTAAACTAAAACTTCTTTAAGTCCTGTGTCCGCATCCGTCCAAGCCGCGTACTGTAAATCTCCCGAACCATCTTCATAGGCTTTGCGAATCAGAACGGCCCTTTGAAAGGGGATATCCCCTACCGTGACATTTTCTAGAGGGTAGTAGCCGGGATCGTAGCCGGGAGAGGAAATGCAGCTGTTGGCAACGGCGGATGTGGTGACAAAAAGACTGGGATAGGTGATGTTTTTAAGGGTTTCGATTTTTTCCTGGGCCAAGTTGGAGGCCAAGCTTTTGCTTTTGGAGTACTGGATGGCTTTGCTGATGCCCGAGTAAGCCCCTATAAATCCTAAAACTCCAATGGTGATAACCACCATCGCGACCATGAGCTCTACCAGGGTCACCCCAACCACCTGTCTCAATTTACCCAAAGTAAATTGTTGATTATTAGGGGTCGTTTTAAACGACCAGACAGATGGTGGGGTCACCCCTCCCCTTCCTTGGATGCCCCGCCTCAAGATTGAGAAAGCAGCCTGCCTGCCGGCAAGCAGGGAAAGGGAGGGGCAAGCTCCCGACCTCGCAAGATGAGAGGAAGGGTTATTGCTGGAGGTTTTTTTGAGGGGTGAAGGGAGTAAAGAATGAAAACGCCAAGCCATCAGCCAGAAGTATAGGCTGTTTGTACTGAAAAATCAAGAGGATTTAAGTCACACTCCGACTATAAGCGCAGGGGCGCGCGTACGGGGTCTCAACTCAAAAAGCCCAGCTCCACAGAAGCCCTGGCCGTCTAGGGTCCCAGGAGACTTTGATTTGGTTTCTGGGCTTAGTGGCCAGCCAATACCCCACCGACCAACCGATGCCGGCCCCCAAAATCACATCGGACAGATAGTGCTTGTGGTCATAGATGCGGGAGGCTCCCGTGGCGGCCGCGATGCCGTATAAAAAAGGGCTGTGCCAGTACCCAAACGTTTCCCGAAAATTAAAGTCCAAAACCGTGGCTACCGCGAAAGCTTCGGTGGTGTGGCCGGAGGGAAAGCAGCAACGATTTGGGACAAAAGGGCGAAACTTGAGTGGGTGTTCGTTGGTTTCGGGGAGCTCTCTTCCCGTAATGCGGACTAAAAGAGGGGTGATCATGCCCGCTGCGAACAAGCTAGCCTCCGCCCCATCGGCAGCCGATTTCTTAAGAGGGGCATAATCGAACACCGTTCCCAGAAACCAAGCGCTCAAATGGAGTGGAATCTGGTAGCGGTAATCTCCGAAGTGAGTAAAGGCAGCGCTTAAACCATCAGAGAATTTATTGCGATGATCCCGGAAATACTGCCGAATGGATCCGTCGATGGCAAAAGAACTGAATGTTCCGGTCAGAATCCCCCCCGTGACCCACCACTCTCGGGAGGACCAGTGGAAGGGTTTGGTGGGTAGCTCCTTGAGATCCTCCCAGGATCTTCGGAGATAGTCGGGAGAAAAGAGCTGGTTCTCATCTCCCCAGCAAAGCTGGGGCCCCCACACAAACAAGAGCACGAATAAAGCGCGAATAAAGCGCGAATTAGAACTTCCCCAAATCCCTCTCCCCAGTGTGGGAGAGGGTAGGGTGAGGGGACAGCTTTCGACGATGGTCACCCCCACCTTATCCTCCCCCATCAAAGGGGAGGTAGGGGAGGTATAGTTGGGGGAGTTCTGGATGCGAATGGATCACCTTGTTTTTGGTTGGTTCTTATTGTCTGGTCTTCGCGTTCCGTAAACGGCGGAAATAACCAGCAGAGTTCCTAGGAGCCATCCCGCCAAAACATCTGTCGGCCAGTGGACTCCCAGGTATATTCGGCTAAATCCAATCAAGAAGATCAGAATTCCGGACACAGCAAATATTTTGGTCTGGTGCTGGGGAAAAGATTTTGCCAGAAGCCAGGCCAACCAACCGTAGCAAACCATTGCTCCCAAAGCATGTCCGCTGGGAAAACTGTATCCATAAGCGGGGTCGGGCCATAACCACAGGTGAGGCCGGAAGCGCTTAACCAAGCGCTTCAAGGCCTCTTTTAAAATCCAAGAGCCGAGCCCCAAGCTTCCCGTGAGGAGTGCTTCTTTTTTTCTCTGCCGCCACAAAAAAAATAGGGTGATGATGAGAAATAGGGGAGCCAAAACGCGGCCATCTCCCAATCGGGTGATGAAGATAAAAAAACTATCCAACCATGGAGTGGAGAAAGAGTGGATTTTGTAAAGAAGTGCTTCTTCTATTATTTTCTGCTCCGTAGATAAATCAGGATAGCCTAGTCATAGAGGGATAGCTGGTTTAAGAACATTCGGAGTGGCCGCAATCGTGGCAGGTGGGTCCTGTGCAGCCCGACTCATACGCCACGTTGGAGGAGTAGCATTTGGGGCAGTACAGGCTGCGGGTCATCTCCCACAGCTCCAGCTTCTCCTTGGAAGCCGCCTCGGTCCCATCGGTGATCCAGCCCGTTTTTTTGAGGTGGTACCGAAGGGCTAGGCTGATGGCGTGGGCGATGGAGTTGACACGGTTCTCTCCAAAACCCAGAGGACGGTCTCCTTTCACAGAATTGAGATGTTTCAGAAGCCGGATGGGTTCGCCTCCCGCTTCCAGGTATTTGGAGATCAATATCCCGATCAAAGAGGTCAACCCCGAAATTTCGGTTCCCAGAGGGGGGATATTGGTGAAGATCTGGTAGGGCCCGTGCTCATCGTAGTTGATGTGGATGTGCAGCGGGCCGTATCCTGTTTTGATCTGGAAATACTCGGAGGAAACCCCGAAAGGTTCGTAGGTTTTTTCTTTTTTTCTAACCTTTGTGGTGGCGGAAGACAGGTTGAGCACTTGCTGAGCCTTGCAGCCGTCGCGGTAGATGGTGATGCCTTTGCATCCCAGCTCATAGGCCATAAGGTAGGCCCGTTTGATGTCTTCCGGGGTGGCGGAGTTGGGCATGTTGATGGTCTTGCTCACGCCATTGCCTGTATATTTTTGAAAGGCCGCCTGGATCTGGACGTGCATTTCCACCGATATATCGTGGGCCGCCGGGAACAACCGTTGAATCTTGGGGGGGATTTCTTTGATGCCTCGCACGGATTTGTGGTTGTCTTGAATTTTTTTCCACAGCGCTTCCTCGGTCAAGCCAAAATAATCATGCTGCTTGGCCACTTCTCTGAAAAGAGGATTTACCTCGTAAAAAACATCCTTGGCTTCTGGGTCCACCCCTTTTTTGAGAGCTTCCAAAGCTTTGGCATTATAGCGAGTGTAGGCGATGCCGAAGAAAGGTTCTATGCCCGCCCCTTGGAGACCCGCGGCAATGGCGATGGTTCCGGTGGGAGCAATGGTGGTTCGGACCGCATTCCGGGGAGTTCTGACTTCGCCTCTAAAATACGTCGAGTGTGGATCGTAAATGGAATCCTTCCAGTGGGGGAACACCCCGCGCTCTTTGGCCAAATCCTCGGAGTATTTTAGTGCTTCCGTATCAATGAATTCCATGACTTTCTCGGCGAACTTCAGGGCTTCGGGAGAGTCGTAGGCCATGCCTAAAGCCACCAGGGTTTCGGCCCAGCCCATCACGCCCACCCCGATGCGGCGGTTGCCTTTGGCCATCCTCTCGATCTCTGGAAGAGGGGAGTTGTTGACATCAATCACGTTGTCCAGAAAGCGAGTGGAGAGATGGATAACTTCTCGCAGGCGTTCAAAATCGAATGTGCCCTCCAGAATCGGTCCCTTCACGAAGTTATAAAGGTTGATGGAACCCAGGTTGCAGGGTTCCCACGGCAAAAGTGGTACTTCTCCGCACGGATTTGTGCTTTCGATCTGTCCTAGGGCGGGTGTGGGGTTGGAGCCGGAGTTGTTGATGCGGTCGATCACCACGAATCCGGGGTCGCCCGTCCTCCAGGCGCAATCCACGATCAAGTCGAAAATTTCCTTGGCCCGAGCCTTGCCCATCACCTCTTTGGTGCGGGGGCTGAGCAAATCGTACTCGGCATCCGTCTGAACGGCTTTGATGAATTTATCATCGATCGCCACCGAGACGTTAAAGTTCTCCATCACCCCGGGTTGCAGTTTCATCGTGATGAACTCTTTGATCTCGGGGTGCCAGTAGGGGAGGATGCCCATGTTAGCTCCACGTCGGGTGCCGCCTTGTTTAACGACGTCGGTCATCTTGTCATAAATCTGCATAAAGGAGATCGCTCCAGAGGCCACTCCCTGGGTTTTTTTCACCACATCCCCTTTGGGTCTGAGACGGGCGAAAGAAAAACCCGTGCCACCCCCGCTTTTTTGGATCAGGGCCTGCGCGGTCAAAGCCTTGGTAATGCCTTCCATGGAGTCTTCCACGGGCAGCACATAACATGCCGAAAGCTGCTGAAGCTCTCGGCCGGCATTCATGAGGGTGGGGGAGTTGGGTAAAAAATCGAATGAAGCCATAAGGTGGTAGAATTGATCTTGCCACGTGTCCACCAATCGTTTTACTTCGGGGAACGTCTGGTAAGCCTGCTCCAAATTTTTCAGCACCCTCGTAAAATTTTGATCTCGCTCTTTGGCTTCATGCAGTCCTTCGTGAAAAAGAACCATTTTTTCTGCGCGGCTAGTATTGAGCATCACGTAATGAACGCCCTTGAAAACGCCCCACTTCTGGGCCTCAGGGTGAGACAAAATTTCTGCTAAAGCGACATTGTGCGCCACGTTTTCCAGCCAGGCTTCAGGGGAAGCGGCATCACGAAGGTACTTGTCCCGGATCACCTTTAACTGATTTTCGGTCAAAGCGATTTTAGAATTTTTGTTGGACCTATGGGTTTCGGCGGTTTTCATTTTCATGGGTGGTTTTGCGCTCCGTTTTTGTAGGTTAACCTGTGGTAAAAGTTTAACACGCGCCATTTTAGTTGTCAACCTTCTCAGACGGTAGTTTTAAGGTTCCCCCATGTTGTGGGACCATTGGGCCTAATTCCAATTGGGACTTTATGCCTATATCTTGAATAATACGTAAGATAGACGGAGGAAGCAAACAATCAGAGTAAAAGATAGCAAAATTAACTAACACAAAACATCCAAAGCTAAAAGAAGGATTACTGCGGGGCCAATTTTCTTGACTCGAGGAGGCCGAAGGCCCAACTAAAGGAGAGATTTTGCGGGACATGAAGGAAATTAGGAACATCGTTTCTGCAAACCCCAGTCATTTCTTTACCACAGAGTAACTTTTCGGAACTAAAAGTACATGGGTCTTTCAGTTTCTTTTTGTTCAGATAAAGGACCTAGGCTTTTGCGGGCCTTGAGACCCACAAAAAAAGAGTAGAGGTTGGATCGAAGTATCTATTTTAGCGTCCTCGGGTTGATGGATGCGATTTGAATATGGTATACTGAACTGTTATGTTTGCGGTGCTGGAGACTGGCGGCAAGCAGTACTGGGTG
>JACQJM010000029.1 GCA_016205045.1 Elusimicrobiota bacterium
ATTTTTTCATTTTAATTCTTTTCATACCTACCCGCCTCAGCACCTTCAGACCAAAAATGCATGAGGATTTTACTATATATTTTTGTATAATTTTTTCTACTTCAGTATCGGTCATCAGGGACAGAAAGAAACACTGTCATTGGAGGAAGAACATGGTCACGGGTCTGGTTTTGGTTCGATTGATGTCCGGCAAAGAAAAGCAAGCATTGATCAAAATTAAAGAAACCAAGGGAGTGTCTCACGTCTCCGCAGTGTTTGGCCGTTGGGATTTAGTGTTAGACATGGAAACAGATGATTTAGCCAGCCTCTCCAACACCGTTGTCCACAATATCCGATCAATACCAGGAGTGCTGTCTACAGAAACTCTCGTCACCACAGCAATATAAAATCGCCATTAGCCATTAGCAATCCGCGATCCGTGGAAAAACATAAAATTTTTCTTGTTCCCAACTCCGAACGAATCGCTAATTGTGAATTGCGGTCCGATGGATCTATAGATCATGCGGACCGGTCCGTATCGAAAGCATCGGACCGTATCGCGAGTTTCTGCAGGAGCAGAAACTAATGGAACCAATTCTCTCCGTCAAGAACCTCAAAACCTATTTCTATTTAGAAAGCGGCATTGTCCGGGCGGTAAACGGTTTAAGCTACGACCTCTATTCCGGAAAAACTCTCGCCGTGGTGGGGGAATCTGGCTGTGGAAAAAGCGTCCATGCTTTATCTATCTTAAAACTTATTCCCACTCCCCCCGGAAGAATTGTCTCCGGTCAAATTCTTTTTCAAGGTAAAGACCTTCTCACCGTATCCCCCAAAGAACTGCGCCACATTCGTGGAAACCGAATTGCCATGATTTTCCAAGAACCCATGACTTCCCTGAACCCCGTTCTTACCATCGGGGAGCAAATCATGGAAGTGATTATTATTCACCAAAAAATCACCCCGGACCGAGCCCGTCAAAAAACAATTGACCTGCTCAAAAAAGTGGGTATTCCTCACGCAGAGAATCGTCTTGAAGACTACCCCCATCAATTTTCCGGCGGAATGCGACAGCGCGTGATGATCGCCATGGCTCTGGCGTGCGACCCGGATATTCTTATCGCGGATGAACCTACTACCGCTTTGGATGTGACAATCCAAGCCCAGATTTTGGAACTTATCCGTGAGCTCCAACGCGAAATGAAAATGGCGGTCATCCTCATCACTCACAATATCGGGGTCGTGGCAGAAATGGCCGATGACGTGGTGGTGATGTATGCCGCCCGGGCCGTTGAAAAATCTCCCGTAGATTCCACATTCCAACATCCCAAACACCCCTACACCCAGTCGCTTCTCCAATCGATCCCCTCTATTTTCCAGAAGAAGGAAAGGTTATTGACCATTCCGGGCCAACCCCCTGAGCTCAATAAAGAACTAATAGGGTGTCCTTTTGCGGACCGCTGCCCCAAAGTGTTCGATAAATGCCACAAAGAAGACCCGCTTGATTTTTATCTCACTCGCGAACACATGGTCAATTGCTGGCTTTATGAGCTAGCCTCCGTCAAAACGGTGGCCCGACAACAGGAGGTCGTTTCATGACGACCCCGTTAGTCAGAGTTCGCAACCTCAAAAAATATTTTCCCGTTTCCCAAGGTTGGTTGAGCAAAAAATCGGAGAAGGTGCACGCCGTGGATGGGGTGGATTTTGAGGTGCACCCCCAAGAGAGCTTCGCCTTGGTAGGGGAGTCCGGTTGCGGAAAAACAACTCTGGGACGACTGGTTTTGGGATTGGAAAAACCCACTGAAGGGGAAGTTTTTTTTGAGGGCAAAAATATTTTCCAGCTTTCCAAACAAGAATTACGCAAACTGCGCCGTCAAATGCAGGTGATCTTTCAAGATCCTTTTTCCAGTCTGGATCCACGCATGAGCATAGAGCAGATTCTCATGGAACCCTTCATGATCCACCCCATTTATCCTTCAAAGCAAGACGCGACCAAAAGAGTGGAATACCTGCTGGATGTGGTGGGACTTTCCAAGCGCCATCTCTCCCGTTACCCTCATGAGTTTTCCGGTGGCCAGAGACAACGAATTGGAATTGCGAGGGCTTTAGCCCTCAATCCCAAATTGGTGGTGGCGGATGAACCTGTCTCCGCATTAGATGTTTCGATCCAAGCTCAAATCCTAAACCTCTTGAAGGATCTGCAGAAGGAGTTTCATCTGACTTATCTTTTTATCTCCCATGACTTTTCCGTAGTCAAACACCTATGCAACCGGGTGGCGGTCATGTATTTGGGTAAAATTGCGGAGTTGGCTCCCACGGACACCCTTTTTTCCAATCCTCAACACCCTTACACGGAAGCCTTGCTTTCTGCGGTTCCGGTTCCCGATCCTCAAGTGGAAAGGAAAAGAAAAAGAATCCTGCTCAGCGGAGATGTTCCCAGCCCAATTCATCCTCCCGCAGGTTGTCGTTTCCACCCACGGTGCCGGTACGTCCAATCCGATTGCAAAACCCAAGTGCCTCCCATGGTAGAAATCCAGGAGGGTCATGAGGTGGCCTGTCCTGTTCTTCCTTTTAAAGCAAAAAGAAGCCAAGCCGCCATCGAAGAGGTGACCGTTTAATCATGAATAAATCCGAGAAAAAAACGAATCCTTCCGAGGAATTTGCTCCCTACGTTCCCGCAGATAAAAAGCTTCCGGAATTTACTTGGCGGGCTAATATTCTTGGCATTCTCATTGCGATTATTTTTGGAGCCGGAAACGCTTATTTAGGATTAAAAGTGGGAATGACGATATCTGCTTCTATTCCTGCCGCGGTCATTTCCATGGCCGTTCTTAGATCTCTCTTTAAAGGTTCCTCCATCTTGGAAAACAACATTGTTCAAACGGTCGGCTCCTCTGGAGAATCTCTGGCCGCCGGCGTCATTTTCACCATCCCTGCGTTGATTTTTCTGGGAGATACGCCCTCGTCCCTAAAAATATTCTGGATATCCCTTTTGGGTGGTCTTTTGGGTGTTTTATTCATGATCCCACTACGGAGATATCTCATCGTTCAGGAACATGGAAAACTTCCCTATCCCGAGGGGACGGCTTGCGCCGAAATTTTGAAAGCAGGAGAACAGGGGGGAACCAAAGCCCTGCTGGTATTGTGGGGAGGCCTTTTGGGAGGAGCCTACAAGTTTCTCATGAGCGCCGTGCATGCCTGGGTGGAAGTCCCTTCCTGGACGTTGAACTTTCTGCAAAAAACCGTGATCAACCTGGAAGCCACTCCTTCTCTGTTGGGAGTGGGATTTATCATCGGCCCTCGCATCTCAGCGGTGATGATGGCTGGCGCCGCTTTGGGATGGTGGGTGTTGATTCCTCTTATCAAAATGTTTGGGGCAGGCATGACCACCCCTCTTTTTCCGGCCAAAACTTTAATTGCGGACATGGGGGCTAGAGAAATTTGGTCCAGCTACATTCGCTATATCGGAGCGGGAGCGGTAGCCACGGGGGGATTGGTTGGTTTGATCAAGGCGGGCCCCATTATTTTCAGGTCTATTAAAATAGGATTTGCCGAACTTTTTAAAGGTCAGACCTCTGCCCGTCGTGCGCGCACGGAAGACGATATCCCCATGAAGTGGGTTTTGATCGGTTCTGCCTTGATCATCCTAGCCCTGTGGCTGACCCCAGGTATCAGAATGAATCTTCTTTCCATTGCCGTGGTGGTTGTCATGGGATTTTTCTTCGTGACCGTGGCTTCTCTGTCTGTAGGGCTTGTGGGGAGCTCGACGAATCCCGTATCCGGGATGACTATCTGTACCCTATTGGTCACCTGTCTCCTATTCTCCTTATTGGGATGGACGGATCAATCCTATATGCTAACGGCCATGATGGTAGGATCTATCATCTGTATCGCTATTTGCATGGCGGGCGACAACTCCCAAGATCTTAAAACCGGATACATCCTAGGGGCCACACCTAAACTTCAACAGTTCTCCAATCTTATTGGGGTTGTTTTTCCCGCCACCGTGATGGGGGGAACCTTATACTTGCTGCATAGCGCCTACGGACTGGGATCAGAGAAACTCTCCGCTCCTCAAGCCACCCTCATGTCCCTGGTGGTCAAGGGTGTCCTTCAGGGAAACCTGCCCTGGATCTTAGTGGTTTTGGGAATGGTGATAGGAATATGTGTAGAAATGATGGGAATAGGATGCCTTCCCTTCGCCATCGGGTTGTACCTACCGCTTTCCTTGAGCACACCCATCATGGTAGGCGGGCTTGTCGCTCTACTAGTCACTTACTGGAATAAGGATCATAGCGAAAATGCTATGGAACGCGGCGTGCTCTTATCCTCAGGCCTGGTTGCCGGGGATGCCTTGATGGGTGTTCTGATCGCTTTATTGGTAGTGATGGGACAGGTCCAAGTGGAGGCCGAGCCTTACTTTGGTTCCTGGATTGCCCTCGGCGCTTTTTCCGCGGTATCTGTGATGTTAGGAGCCATAAGTCTTAGAAAAGCAAGATAAAAACTTAATAAGGAGATAACCATGAAGACCCTAGCCTCATTCGTTTTACTAGCCTCCAGCCTCCAGCCCCTAACCCCTGTCGCGTGGGGACAGGTGAAAAATCCCGACACCTATACCTATCTTACCATTTCGGATTTGGACAGCTTGGACCCGGCCTATTCTTATGACACGGCCAGCCACATGGTCATATTGAATGTCTATGAGGCCCTTCTTACTTACAAAGGATCCAGCACAGAAATTTTGGAACCCATGATAGCGACTAAGGTTCCCAGTATCGCCAATGGACTTCTCTCAAAGGATGGAAAGACTTACACATTTCCCATCCGCAAAGGAGTGAAATTCCACGATGGGACCCCCTTGACCCCGGAAGACGTCAAGTACAGCCTGATGCGGTTCATGCTTCAGGATAGGGTGGCGGGCCCCTCCTCATTGCTTCTGGAACCCATTTTGGCTCACCCCAACACTCGGGACGAAAATGGAAATATTCTTGACGTTACTTTCAAAGAAGCGGATCAAGCCATTCAAGTTAAAGGGGACAATGTGGCGATCCATCTCAAACATCCTTTCGCTCCCTTCATGACCGTATTGGCCCAATGGGGCCCCGTTCTAAATAAAAAATGGGCTATCGCCAACGGAGATTGGGACGGCACCGAAGCCACGTGGAAAAAATACAATAATCCCAAAAAGGAATCTTCGCCTTTCTTTGATCGAGCGAATGGCACCGGGCCTTTCATGTTGGAGCGATGGGACAAAAAA
Organism: Elusimicrobiota bacterium; assembly: GCA_016205045.1. Lineage (GTDB taxonomy): Bacteria > Elusimicrobiota > Elusimicrobia > JACQJN01 > JACQJN01 > JACQJM01. The sequence goes on from JACQJM010000029.1 coordinate 5,234, forward strand.
AACAAGGAAACGGTTCTGATCCGTAACGACAGTTACTGGAGAAAACCCGCGCGTTTGAAACGAGTTTTGATCAAGGGTGTGGATGAATTCGCCACTCGCAAACTGATGCTCCAGGCAGGAGATGCAGATGCCATCTACGCGGACTGGCCGGCCTACTCCCAGCTTCAAAATATTCCCGGGATACAGATCATCGAAAATCTTTGGTCCATCGAGATGAATCCCGTGGCCTACTTTACGTTTAAAATCAACCAGGTCGCCAATCCCGACATAGGAACGGGAAAACTAGACGGACAAGGAATTCCTCCAGACTTTTTCTCCGATCGAGACGTGCGTAAAGGCTTCGCCCATGCGTTCGATTACGAAGGCTATATCCGAGATGTGTTCCGAGGAAAGGGGATCCGCGCCACCGGTTGCATCCCCAAAACTCTTCCCGGATACAACCCTAAACAGAAGAACTACACCTTCGATATGAAGAAAGCCGAAGAACACTTTAAAAAAGCTTGGAATGGAGAGGTGTGGGCTAAGGGATTTAAATTCACCCTCAGTTATAATTCGGGAAATGTGCCCCGTCAAAACTTATGTCAAATTATCAAGAGAAGCGTGGAAAGCTTAAACCCCAAATTCAAAATCGATGTCCGACCCATTCAGTGGTCTACATTCCTGGATCTCTATAAAAGCTCCAAGCTGCCTGTTTTCATCATCGGATGGCAAGCAGACTTTCCAGACCCTCACAACTTTGCGTTCCCCATGATGCACAGCAAAGGAGACTATCCTAGCACCCAGAAATACAAAAATCCTGCGGTGGATCGCCTGATCGATCAGGCTGTACGTGAAACTAGCATGGCTAAACGGAAAGCTCTTTATGCCAAAGTACTCGAAGTGGAGTACGAGGATGTGCCGCATCTGACGATTTTGGATGCATCCCGTTATCGTCCTCAAAGGAGTTGGGTGAAAGGTTGGTACTTCAATCCGATTTTTCCCGACTCTCCTTGGGGAGGTTACTACTATCCTCTCTGGAAAGAATAGATATTAGAGCTGATATCTAAATTATGTTAGCCTTTATATTGCGCCGGTTTGCCTTATTACCATTCGTGGGTCTAGGAGTTACCATACTTCTGTTTGGGTTGCTTCAATTTCTAACCCCTGAAATGCGAGCTTCCCTGTATGTGAAAGACCCGCGCCAACTCTCCGCCATGGAAGAGGTCATTCGCCGGTACCATCTCAGGGATCCTTTTCCTGTTCAGTATGGGGTATGGTTAAAACAACTTCTCAAAGGAGATCTGGGTTATTCGGAAACGGCTAAGATGCCAGTAGAGAAAGCCGTGAAGGCTTTCTTTCCCGCCACCTTGGAGTTGGCCGTCTTTTCTTTCCTGCCGATTCTGTTCTTGGGCGTTTGGCTGGGAACTCAAGCGGCCGTCAAAAAAGATAAGTGGTTGGACCACCTCTCGAGGTTTTTAGCCATCACGGGATATTCTTTACCCTCTTTTGTATTGGGTCTTCTTTTGCTCATGATCTTCTACGGGCAATTAAAACTCCTTCCTCCAGGAAGATTTTCTCTGGAAACAGATTTATTGATCCACACGGATAAATTTCAGCAATACACGGGACTTCTACTTGTAGATTCCCTGTTAAACAGAAACTTATCTGTATTTTGGGACATCTTAAAACATCTGATTCTTCCTGCCTTTACCCTCTGCTACATCAATGTGGCTCTGCTGGTGCGCATCACACGTTCTTCCATGTTGGAGGAAATCAACAAGGACTATGTCCGCACCGCCCGAGCCAAGGGACTGGAAGAATCTGTGGTGATTAACAAACATGCTCGAAAAAATGCACTGATCCCAGTGATTACCCTTTCCAGCCTTTTATTTGTAGGAATTTTAGGAGGGGTGGTCATCACAGAAACGGTTTTTAACTATCCTGGGATTGGGCGTTGGGGTGTCACGGCGGCCTCACAGTTAGATGTGCCAGGCGTGATGGGGTTTGCTTTACTCTATGCTTGTCTCTTCGTTTTAGGGAATCTCGGAGCAGACCTTTTGTATGCGTATGTGGACCCGAGGATTAGACTTAAATAAAAGTAGCGACAGTTTAAAGTTTACAGTATCCGAATGAACAAAAAATCTACACTCACCATCCCAGAAACCCAGGAATCCAGCGGGGGAAGAGAGGACAGGAGAAGGTGGTGGACCCGAGACTCCGGATTCAGAACCATCCTCAGGCGAGTCAAAAAGAACCCCCTTTCTCTGTTAGGACTGGGACTCATTTTTTTCTTTGTTTTGATAGCGGTTTTGGCCCCCGTTTTAGCCCCCGTCCCTGCTGGCTCCCGGGATTCCTACGAGATTCCTCAATCTGGTTACAGCGCCGATCCTGTCAAGCCTTCCAGAGAACACTGGTTCGGCACGACCGAACGACAATATGACATGTACTACGGAATCGTCTGGGGTACCCGCACCGCGTTCAAAATAGGGGTCGCGGTGGTAACCACCTCTCTTTTGATCGGCATTCTCCTAGGAAGCTTAGCAGGATACTATGGAGGTTGGGTGGATGAGGTGCTGATGCGGTTTACCGATATCATTCTGGCCTTCCCTCGCGTGGTTCTGGCAGTAGTGATTGTGGCGGTATTAGGGCGTTCCCTAATAAATGTTATGATAGCCATCGCCATGGTAGACTGGCCCTCTTATGCCCGTCTCTTAAGAGGGGATATTCTCTCGATCAAGGAAAGAGAATTCGTACTGGCGGCGCGCGCTCTGGGCGCTAACGACGGCCGCATTCTTTTTAGGCATGTGATTCCCAATGCCATCTATCCTCTTCTAGTTCTGGGCTCTCTGGATATAGGCAATATCGTTATTTATGCGGCCGCTTTAAGTTTTTTGGGGTTGGGAGCTCCCGAAGGCTATGCGGATTGGGGACAGCTGATTTCCCTTTCTCGTAACTGGATATTGGGCTCCTCGGGGAGTCCGTTTGAGTACTGGCATACGGTCATGATCCCTGGAGGTACCATTTTCCTGTTCGTATTGGGATGGAATCTATTAGGAGATGCATTTCGAGACATATTGGATCCCAGACAAAAATGAAGGGCGTAAGCTGACATGAATACTCTAACTGACTTATTAGAACAAACCGCGCAAAAATATCCAGATAAAACCTATTTAGCCCTTCAGGATAAATCCGTCACCTTCAAGGAAATATCCGAGAAGAGCCGGCGACTCGCCGATGCTTTCTCTCAACGAGGGATAACCAAAGGAAAATGCGTAGCCATTGTATTAAGAAACAGTCCCGAATTCGTCATCACCTATTTCGCCTTAGTCCGGCTGGGTGCCATCGCTGTTCCCATCAATTTTCTGGTCCAAAAATCCCATGAACTGGAGTACATGCTCAAAGATTGTGGAGCCTTGGGAATCGTCACCCAAAAAGAGTTTCTCAAGAATTTAAAACCGGTCCAAAAAACCCTACCTAGTCTTAAATACATCTGGTGCACCGATGGTCCTGCGGACGGTGCCGAAGATTTCTGGACATTTTTAAACTCATCACCCCCAACACCCTTCGCAGCCCCTTCGCGGAGCTCAGGGACGATTGGAGCCTCAGAGAGGCGAGACGAGCTTCGAGTGCCAGCCGGGGCCCCAGAGGGGCCCAGCGTGCTAGCCCCTCACCCCTCACCCCTAGCAACATCAGAAGATGTCACCTGCATCTTATACACCTCCGGCACTACCGGCTCCCCCAAAGGAGTGATGCTGACCCATGCCAACCTTGTCAGCAACTGCCGATCTTCTTTGCAGGCTTTGTCTATCAGCCCTAAAGATGTTTTTCTCTGCATCCTTCCCATGTTTCACACATTTGCCTGGACCGCTTGCGTCCTCATCCCAGCCAGTTTAGGATGTAAGGTGGTGGTAGTACCCTCTGTCACCCCTGCCAAACCTTGGCTTAATTTAATGGCCAAACACGGCGTCACCATCTTTGCCGCGGTGCCTCCCATCTACTCCGTCCTAGCCAAAGAAGCCGCCGGTTTTAAACGATTTGTCTTAAAATATTATTTCTTCAGAAAGGTGCGGTTTGGAGTTTCCGGTGCCTCTCCCTTAAGCGTAGAGG
>JACQJM010000282.1 GCA_016205045.1 Elusimicrobiota bacterium
CGCTGGGGAAGAGCCGGATTTGCCCAAGTCCTCCAGCACATCGCGGAACTCTGGAAAAAAGATCCCCAAAAAGTATCCTCTTCCGCGGAGCAACTCAGCCAGGCCTTAACCAAACACTTTTCTGAAACAACTCGAAGCGAATCCCCTTCCCCTTCTCTGCTGGAATCCGGGTACCACGCCTATGAAGAAAGTTATGAATCCCACTGGGGAGGGTTTGCAAGCGCCCCTAAATTTCCCATGCCGGTCAATCATCATTTTCTTCTTCGATATTACCTCCGTGCCCACCAGGAAAAATCTTTGAACATGGTGACGCACACCCTCCTCTCCATGTCTCACGGGGGAATCCACGACCATCTTGGCGGCGGCTTCCACCGTTACTCCACAGATGAAAAGTGGCACATCCCTCATTTTGAAAAGATGCTGTACGACAACGCTCAGATCGCGGTTAATTACATCGAGGCCTTTCAAATCACTCAGGATGGGGACCTGGGCCGAGCGGCACAGGGAACTTTGGACTACGTGATGAGAGACCTTTCCCATCCCGAAGGTGGATTTTATTCAGCAGAGGATGCCGACAGTGAAGAAAGAGATTGGAGATTGGAGATTAGTCGTTCGCCAACCCCTAACCCCCCTGCCTCGCCGGCAGGCAGGCAACCCCTAACCCCTGAAAAGAAAGAGGGCGCTTTCTACGTCTGGGAAAAGCAGGAAATCCTTAAGATTTTAGGAAACGAGGCGGGAGCGATATTCAGCTATCGTTACGGCGTAGAACCTGGCGGCAACGCAGCCTCAGACCCCCAGGGTGAGTTTAAAAATAAAAACATCCTTTATTTGGCGCACTCTGTTCCTGAAACGGCGAAGAAATTTGGCAAAAAAGAAGGCGAGATCCAGAGACTTCTTAAAGAAGCCAAACAAAAGCTCTTGGAGGTCCGGAGCCGACGCCCCCGCCCCCTTCGCGATGATAAAATTCTAACGTCATGGAATGGATTGATGATCTCCGCTTTCGCCAAGGCAAGCCAGGTTTTTGATGACCCGGAATACTTGAAAACAGCCGAAAAAGCGGCTCAGTTTATCCGCACTCACCTCTATGACGCACCCACCCAATCTCTATACCACCGCTGGAGAGACGGGGAGAGGAAAATCTCCGGGATTGCGGAAGACTACGCCTTCTTGACCCAAGGTCTCCTCGATCTTTATGAAGCCTCCTTCGACCACCGCTGGCTGGATTGGGCTATCGAGATCACGGACCAACAGAATAAGATTTTTTATGATTCTAAAAATGGCGGGTTTTACGCCACCGCCCAGGATCATGACAAGAATTTATTGTGGCGGACCAAAGAGACCACGGACAACGTAGAGCCTTCCGCTAACTCCATCTCCACCTTAAATCTCCTCCGCTTGGCCCAATTCACGGACCGACGGGATTACCTGCAAGCCGCAGAAAAGACATTGAGTCTTTTCGCTCCTCAGATAAAGGAACAGCCACGCTCCCTTCCTCAAATGATGGCCGCCCTGGATTTTTATCTTGCCCAACACCAGCAAATCGTGATCGCTGGAGACCCTAAAAGTCCCGACACCCACGAGATGCTGCGTCAAGTGCATCGGAGATTTATTCACAATAAAATTTTGATTTTGGCGGACGGCGGGAAAAATCAAGCGGCCTTAGCTCAAAGACTTCCCTTCCTCAAAAACATCGCACGCATCAAAGGTAAAACCACCGCTTATGTCTGCATCAATTATGCCTGCGAAATGCCCACCACCAGCTTAAAAACACTGGGCGAGATATTAGACGGAAAAAACCCACTCCATTAGTTTTAATTTCTCCTACGACCTTCTCCAAAACTTTTGCATATTTCCTAGGCAAGCGGGTGGCTGGGGATTGCCCGGAGAAAACCGTCTCGCAGGGTCGCATTTCACTCTAGGTCGACCCGAGAGACGGAGCAGTGCCGCAGATGGCAACTGCGGTTTTCGCAGCGGCAACCCCGGACAGGCCCTGCTTGCCAGAAAAACTATATATCGCATCATTACGCTGAAAGCTCCAAAAAACTGGGTGAAGTCGAATCTCATCTCCTGTTGCGCGAATCCATTTTGTCAGTTAGACTATCCCCCATGCTAGTTTTGGCTCTTCAGGGGGATCACAGCGTTCAATCTATCGCGGGCAATGGACAGCAGCAAGTGGTCCCCAACTCCTCCGGCGCCTCCAAAGAAGTTCATATCTCCCAAACTCCCTTTACCCTAGGAAGGGCCCTGGACTGCAACTTGATTCTTCCCCAAAGCGAAAAGGTGAGCCGCTGGCACTGTTATATCCTGGAATTAGGAGGAAATATCCTGGTTAAAGATGGAAGCCTTAAACCCGTCCCCGAAACGGGACAGGTTAAACCCAGCGCCACAGGCACACTGGTCAACGACAAGCCTGTTCTGGGTTCCACTTTTTTGCAAGATGGAGATACGCTCAAGCTGGGACCTTGGTGCTTCCAGGTTAAAATCGCCAAAAAATATATCCCAGAAGATCCGGAAGTTCTAAAAGAGGTGGCGCACGCCCAAAGCCGACAGATTCCCATTGCCGACCCCAAACTCAAAGAAAAGTTCAGTCAGATTCATGAGCTGATCCATCAACTTTCCACCATCTCAGGAACGGAAAAGGCCTTGGGCACCATTTTGGCCTATGCCATTGAGAAAATCGCGGCAGCCCAGGTGGCCGCCATACTGCTCAAAGATAGAGAAGGGAAATTTGACATCCGCATGGCGTGGAGAAAGAATCTGGGACGCATACAGAAATTTTATTTCAGCGAAGCGCTTCTGAAATCTCTCCCCCCGGATCAATCCTTTCTTCTGGAAACCCGACTCAAAGAAAAATCGGACAGCCAGAATCTTCACGGCATCACTTCCGGGCTTCTCCTTCCCCTATGGGGCAAGGGAGAGCGCCTGGGTATTTTCTATATGGACAACCGGAGGTCAGGGGACAGCTTTACGGAAGAGGATCTTTACCTGGCCTCGGCCATCACCAGCCTGATCACTTTGCAGTTAGCCCTGGAAAGACAGTTTCAACTGGCCCTGATTCAGGAAAACATGGCCCGCTACTTCGCCCCCGATGTGGTGGAGAAAATCATGGGTCAGTCCGCCCTAGGACAGCCCGTAGGACTGGAAGTTCAGGAGAGAAATGTAACCGTCATGTTCCTGGATATCAAAGGTTTCACGGAACTCTGCCGAACCAAAACTCCCCGAGAAATCAACTGGATATTGAACCACTACTTTGAAACCGCTGCCCGCTCCATTCAAGCGGGTGGAGGTCACGTCAACAAATTCATTGGAGATGCCGTGATGGGCATATTCGGGGCTCAGCCCGACCAACTGGAAGCCTCCAATCCCATTCATGACGCAGCGCAGGCCGTTCGAGCGGCCTTCTTGTTTCAGAAAACATGGAAAGAGGAGAGCCTCAACAAAAAGATGCCTCAGCTTCAGGTGCGCATAGGCATCAACTCGGGCCCTGCGGTGGTGGGCAACATTGGGTACGCGGCCCGGATGGAGTACAGCGTCTTAGGAGATGTGGTGAACCTTGCCTCACGCATAGAGAAGCTGGCCACCCCCAATGACATCGCGGTGAGCGAGGCCACCAAGAAATTGCTGGAAGAAACCTTTAGATTTGAGGATTTAGGGGAACAAGAAGTGAAAGGGGCAGGAAAAATCCGTATATTTCGCCCGACAGTGCCTTCCGGACATTCCGCTTAAATTACTGCAGATTGGCAGCTATGGAAGAAGAGTTGCTGGGTAAACAACCCAATTGAGAGCCGGGGGGACTTACTATACCAAGTTTCTGGAGCCAGAAATTCTTTTCAGCTTCAAAATCTCTTTTCGTGTCATCCTTTGTAATATCACGAGGCCTGTATCCATTCCCCCCCACACTCCCTTTAACAGCAGATTCCATCTGTCCATTCGCAGAAGCTAAATAAAACAATAATTGCTTTGTCGAAGTCCGGCGATGAAGAATGATTTTGTCTTTAATACTCTCATCAGTAATAAAAGCTACTAATGCTATTTCATTATTAGCGCTCTGGCTAAAATACTTAATGAGATACTGCTTTCTATCAAGGCCCAATGTCTGAGCTAGTCGAGCATCCACATCATCATTACTACCCTCCTGACGCAATTTGTCTATTAGGGGAGTTAAAGAGAGCCCACTGGAATCTGCACTTACAGCTACTGCCACAGGAGCGGATTGTTCTTGAAATGCTCCCCAACCTAATTCTTTACTTTTAAAATCAGTCCACTTAGCGTTGACTATTTGAAAGTTTTGCGATTGGCGACAAACATCTAAAGCAGTCTGAAATGACCCCTCAGTTTGAGAGCCGTATACTCCAGCAACCAAGCCTAATGAGCACCCTAGAACCCCAAAAAAACCTATTTTATTCATTGTTTTCCCCCTTCTAATTTCTGTATTTACTCTTTGACTCACCATACCTCTATTTTAAATGAGAAAAGAACCGACTCCCTGGGCATTCTGGGTACTCACCCACCAGGAAATAGGCCCATATGTTTCCTAGGGCTAAAGACCTAGACCTTATAGGGCCTGACTGGACCTTTCCCAAAATTTTCGCGGAATTACTGCGCAAGTCCTACTCTC
>JACQJM010000268.1 GCA_016205045.1 Elusimicrobiota bacterium
CTCCCCCTCCCCAAATGAGCAAAGGAACATGACTGTCGTAGTCATAAGATTCACTATGGCCGGTTCCACCCGGTGAAGAATTGTTCCATATCCAGTTTTCCCTAAGAGAGATAATCACGTCTGCGGAACGGTCCTTCCGGAACCCATAGCGAATGGCTCGGGAGCCTTTCCCCTCGGCGATTTCATCCGAGGTATAGGCCGCCTTAATGCCGGGGATCTTCAGCAAGGCTCTCTTTAACCAATCGCGGGCCCTAGGTCCTGGAATTTTTCTTTTCCTTAGAAGAGAATTATTAATAAAAAATCCCGGAGTTTGGGCCGCGGCAATAAAAGCCTCAGAGGAGGGTGACTCCGTTGAAAAGGGGTAGCGAAAAATCTGGGCCGCATCTTGTTCTATTTGCAGTCTGAGGGGTGACAGGTCCTGGATTGTGGAAAATTTGGGTGGGTCCTCGAGGTCTAATCTTCCTGCGGAGAGGCCTGCCGCTTGAGAAAATTCCGGGACGGAAGCCACGCCATGATCCGAACTTAGAATCACAAGGAGGTTGTTGCGTCCCACCCGTTTTTCCAAGGTCGTTAAGAGTTTAGCTAAAGTTCTATCCAGACGGGAGTAAGTATCCGCCGTTTCGCAGGAGTCAGGACCAAAAAGATGACCCACCGCATCTGGGTTTGAATAGCTGAGCGCTAAAATATCCGGATTTCCTTCAGGATTATGTCCTAGGTCTTCTGTTTCAATAACATGTTCGGTGAAAGCAGTTAGAAGATCACTTCCCCAGGCGGTATGATGCATGGCTCTGATGGTTTTGATGGGATGAGGGAAAGCAGCGCCTACGCCGGAATAATCCGGGTGTCCCACAGGAGGGTTTTTGTGATATTCCGGTTTGTCCTTGGGACAAACTACGGCGGGGGCATTCAAAGAATACTCCCAGACGGGATGCCGATTAAGCCAGGAACCGAGCTTCAAATTGAAAGACAAAACTTGAGGGTTATAGTGGTAATAGCTGGAGCTCACAAATTTTTGAACCTTTTCATCATACCAGTAGGCGGCATCAGCTCCGGGTCCTACCAACATGATACTGGACCGGTCTTTATAAGATACTCCTACTACGCGCGCTTTAGGGTATTGCTCCTTAATCCGTTGGGAAAGAGATTTAACCTCAAAAAGAATGGGCGAGCGGGGTTTTCCCCCTTCTTCGGAGGTTGGGGCGTTGGGATCCTCCGCGCAATAAACCACTTTTTGAGAGGAGTGGCTGTACCATTTATTGGCTACGATGCCGCTTTTGTACGCATAGATTCCTGAGCCGAGGAGAGCATGTCCCGGACAAGTTTCCGTAGGAACATGATCATAGGTTGCTTTTGTGAAAACGGTGCCTTCTGAAACTAAGCGAGAAAATCCCCTTTGTCCAAAATAAGGTTTAAATTTTTCTAGGGTATCCCCCCTCATTTGATCTACCACGATCAAGACCACCAATTTGGGAGTTGCGGCAGCGGCAACCGTTGCCTGCAGAATGAGAAGGGAGATCCAAACACCCCATGAGATTTTGGAGAAAAGTTGTTTTGGATTCATGAGTTTTTAGGGCTCATAATTTCGTTACGAGCCCTTATCCTAGCACAACAAAAGAAAATTATAAAGCGATTCTTTGCAAATCCCGGGCCACAAGAATATTTGTTTTTCCTTTGGGGAGAGAGTATCCTTTGAGGGCTCGAAGGGATTCTTCCGAAAGATGGGTCAGCAGGGACTTGGAGGATTTAGATTCCTGGGCTAAATGGAGTGCTTGACTGACGGTCATGTGTCCGTGTCGGGCACGGGGACCCGGCAGAGTACACTCTAAAGCAAAAAGATCCGCGCGATAAGCAAAACAAGCGATCCGTGGATCATAAGCGGTGTCTCCCGTGTAGCAGAAAGATTTTTGGTAGCCTTCGAAGCGGTAGGCGACTGCCTCGGTAGAATGAGGAACCGAAAGCGTCCTGACCATCCAGCCACGCCCTCTGAGCGTAGAATTTGTTTTCATTTCACGAACGCTCAACCGGTATCCTTTGGGAGAAATCCAGGGAGAATATGTCTTTTGAAGGTTTTTGAAGAACGAAATAAATCCTTTGGGGCCGCAGAGGGTGAGGTGACGTTTTTTGGGGGTGGTATCGTAGTGAAAATGGAACAAAATGGCAGGAAGGTCTCCTAGATGGTCTAAATGCCGGTGAGTGATGAAGAGATGAGACACCTGAGCAGGATCTAAGCCGACGCGAGCCATCTGTCTGAGATTCCCGAATCCAAAATCGAAGAGAAGAATCTCTCCCGGCAGTTTTAGCGCGTATCCCGAAGGGTTGCGGACCTGTTTGGGATTCTTGGAAGGGGCGAAGGCTCCTGAGCCTAAAACGATCAGTTCCAGTTTAGGATTCACTCTGGCACGGGAATGGTTTTGAGAATCTGATCGATCACCGTATCCGAATGGATATCTTTGGATTCCGCACTGTAGTTCATGATGATGCGGTGGCGGAGAATATCATGGGCCACGGCATGAATATCCTCCGGGATAACGTAGGCCCGGCCTTCCAAGAAAGCGTGAGCTTTGGCGGCCTTGGTGATGTAAATGTTGGCGCGTGGGGAAGCTCCCATTTGGACTTTTCCTTTCAGATCTACGAAGGCGTTTCCTGGACGGGTGGCTCGTACGATCCTTGTAATATAATGTCGTAGATTTTTACTAACATGAATCTGTTGCACGACTTTCCGAGTTTGCAAAAGCTCATCTAAAGTGATGACTCGCTCCACTTGAGGAGTTTCATCGGTTTCATTTCTTAGTGTGATTTCAATGTCTTCCTCTTCGGTGGCCGGATAACTTACCACCACGTGAAACAGAAATCGGTCTTTCTGAGCTTCGGGAAGGGGATAGGTTCCCTCCTGTTCTATAGGGTTTTGAGTGGCGATCACCAACCACACGGCAGGCAGACGGTGCGTGGTGTCTCCAATGGTGACTTGGCGTTCCCCCATAGACTCCAGGAGAGCGGATTGCACCTTGGCCGGGGATCGGTTAATCTCGTCGGCAAGAAAAATATTGGAGAAGATGGGACCCTTTTTGGTGGACCAAGTTCCTTTTTGGCGATCATAAATTTCCAAGCCTGTGATGTCTGAGGGCATCAGATCCGGTGTAAATTGGACGCGTTTAAACTCGGCCTCAGAAATGTTGGCCACGGTCTTGGCGGTTTGAGTTTTGGCGATACCGGGCACCCCTTCTAGGAGAATATGCCCATCCGAGAGGAGGGCTAGGAGCATGAAGTTTATAAGATGTTCTTGTCCTACGATGACTTTGGAAACTTCCTGTTTAAACCTTGACACAAAGGGATGGTGTTTCCGGATTTTTTCCATCAGAAGATCATTCAAGGGAATGTTAGGAGCTCCCCCACTCCCTATGCTTTGGCTTCTTTTAGGAGCCTCAGGGTTTAAGTCTGAACGGAAAGGGACGAGAACCGGATCTCCAGGAGCCTGGCCGGAAGATTCTCCCCTAAAATCCGCCAGATGCCTTCCCGTATTGTGAGAGGTTTCCATGGAGACACGCTTGGAAGAGCGCAGGGGAGCGGTTATTTTTGCAGCCTCTGCACTCCATCTTTGCACAAGAGTCTTAGGTGCTGAAACAGTTTGTGGTTTTAATACAGAAGTGATTCTGGGCTGGAGGGTCGTTCTGAGCGGGTTAGAAGGATAAAATAATGGGAGTGGTGAGCCCACAGAGAGAGAATTCCGAAGAGATGAGGAAAGAACGCGTTTTGAGGAAGCTTCTCTTTGTCCCCACACTAAGGATGTGGTGATGAAAAATAATAAAAACATCTGGGCTTTATTTAGCATAGGGCTGTCCTCTTATTTTATTTCGTTTCTGTTGAATGAGATGATGCACCAAAAGATTTGAGGCGTCCTCATCTGTCGAGATATGGAGAGGTGGAATCGCGCTGAGGTTTTGTAAGGATTCGAGGGATTTTTGTCTTTCTTGAACGGCAGTTCCTTGTCTTTGTCGGAAAAAAGCCTGCGAGGAGTCTATGGTGCGCGTTTTTCCTGTCTCCGCATCTGTCACGCTAAGGATTCCCACGGATGGAATAGGCTGAGAATCCAAAGGATCCTGAACCACCACCGGGAACAAGATGTGCCGCTGCGAGAGAGTATTTAAAGAAGAGGCATCGCTTTCCAAGATGAAATCCGACAAGGGAATCACTAGGGACCTGTTTTTAAAGCGCGCGTGAATAAGATCTGCTGCAGGGGCCAGACGGGTGCCGGCATGTTGGGGTTTGAATTGGGAAATCTGTTGAACCAGATGATGGGCTTGGTTCACCCCGCCTCGAGGCGGGATCACCCTCTCTACTTGGTCCGTAAAGAGAACCGCGCCTACTCGAATGCCTTGGCGGGCGGCGGCCAACGCCAATGTGCCGGCGAGTTCTTCTATCACTTCTCTTTTTGAAAATTTTTGAGTTGCGGCGGAACCGGAGCGGCTGACATCCACTAAAAGGATCAGAGGAATATCCTTTTCAGATATGAATCTTTTGGCATAAAGCTCCCCTCGTTTGGCGGTTTGCCGGTGGTCTATCCGTATATCCCCTGGTTCATAAGGGACGGAGTCTTCATGCTCCGTGCCTAATCGGCCGAGGAACATGGAAAGCATCTGACCGGGGAGAAAAGCGTTGGCGAGCCTAGAAGAGGCGATCTCCATGCGCCGGGAGCGATTCTGGATGGGAAGCGGGATTGATGTTTTGGGACTCTGAGGTCGATGCAGTCCTAAACGGAAGAATAACCAAGTTCCCAGCAGAAAAAGCCCCGTCAAAACCATAAAGAATAAAATGGGTTGAGGGATCAGTCCCATAGAGAAACCGGATAGATGTTGTGCTAGCAGAGGCGTGGCCAGTATGGGGGCAAATCCATATTCAAATTCATACGGGATGTCGTCGCGGGCATCCGTTGTGGCGGATGGTTTTGCAGGCATCTTGGGAACGATTTTCAGGGGCATCCCTCTTTTCTTTCCCTCAACGATGAGGTTCTTCAGAATAGGGATGGCATGGCGCAGGTACTTTTTTTCACGGTCATCAAGGAGGCTATTTTCTCTTGCGAGGAATTTTCCTGTGCGCAGCATCGCTCTCATCTCGGAAACGATGCCTTCAAGCATGGTTAGGGAGTAGGCATGATAGTAGCCATTTTCCCAGTCACCGTTGCCAGGGGCAGGGGCATACCCCTTTTTCGCTAAAAAATCAGAAGAAAAAGTATTCCCCTCAAAAACTTCATGCCCTTGTTTGAGAACAACTCGAACCAGTAGATTGACTTGATCCAAAGGAATAATCTGAGGAGATTGAGGAAGTCCAGGGGTTCTAGATAAAATTTCTAGGCCAACCAGAAGAGGTATAGAAGATTCCAGATAAGCTTGTTGAGTATCCGTTAAGGGTTTATGTTCCAAATTCTGACCGCTATCCACCATCTGAAAGAAAATTTTGCTGGCGGCCTGAATTTGCTCGGGATAATAAAAATCGTGATAGGTGCCCCCAGCATAGGAAGAGTATTTAAAGGGGTAACGGGTGAAAGCAGGCAGTGTAAATTTACCCTGCTGAGGAATATAATCTAGGGAATCATTGGTAGAGAAAAGGGATGGGCTCTTGAGGCCGGTCTGAATCAAGAGAGGATCCACATGATTTGAACCAAAAAGAGATGATCCGTGGGAAAGAGTTTGTTCCATGCTGGTTCTAACCACGTGAGAAATCAAATCTCTTATGAAAGGTTTTTGGATTTGGCTGGAATCTTGTTGGGAAACAAATTCGTTAAAGGAGGATAAGGCTTCTGCCCTTTTCTCAAAAGCATTCTTTATTTGTTCAGGAGCCGTATTTGTGTAGGAGGAATAACTGTCGAACTGAAGTAGGTTGTCTGCCACATCCTGAACTTGTTTTTCCTCATTAGAAGGGAGAGTATCTTGTGTGGCTAGATGGTTAAAAAGGAAGAAGAAGTGCCAGGGAGCCAGATCTAAATCTGTCTTAAATTGGTCTGCGGAAGAGGCCAGAAGGGTTAAGACCCTGTCTTTATTTTTAGGATTTTCTAAAGCGGACTTGAGTGTTTTGCCCGCGATCAATTGAAGATCGGGATTCTTTTGACGGAGAAATCCCAACAGGCGAAAATAATTTTTATCGGTGAGATCTTGCCCTAGAAGAGAGACGGCATATTGACAGCGAGCCTGGGTAGATTGGTTTCGCGGATCTTGGGACATTTTTTCTACTAAGGCATCCCAAAAACTCTCATTTTCCCTTTGGACTAAAGTCCGCATGATCTTTTTCTCCGTCTCGGAGGATACAGGCA
>JACQJM010000267.1 GCA_016205045.1 Elusimicrobiota bacterium
ACCCATCGATGAAGAAATCGCCCGCCTGAAACTCAAATCCATGGGAATCGCCGTAGATACTCTGACTCCAGAACAGCAGAAATATCTCACCAGCTGGGAAGAAGGGACATAAAAGCAGAGGCTAGAGATTGGGGGTTAGGGGTTACCTGAACCCTCGACCCTCACCCCTTGGTGGCATGAATAAGGTTGTCAAAGACGCCCAAGAAGCCCTGAGCGATATATTTGACGGGGCCACCATTATGGTAGGTGGCTTCGGCCTTTGCGGCATTCCCGAAAACCTTCTGCGCGCCTTAGCCCAAAAGGGCACCAAAAATCTCACCCTTATCTCCAACAACGCCGGCACGGATGAGCATGGCATAGGACTGCTCATCAAAAACGGCCAAGTCAAAAAAATGATCATGTCTTACGGGGGTGAATGCAAAGCCTTCGAAGAGAAGGTCCTCCAAAATAAGCTGGAGGTGGAGTGGAATCCCCAAGGAACCCTCGCCGAAAGAATCCGATCCGGCGGAGCCGGGATTGGCGGTTTTTACACTCCCACCTCTTACGGCACCTCCATCGCGGAAAAAAAAGAATCCCGGCAGATGGATGGCCAGTGGTATGTCTTTGAAAAGGCCCTCAAAGCTGATTTTAGTTTTGTAAAAGCCTACAAGGGAGATCTTTTAGGAAATTTGGAGTACCGAAAAACCTCCAGGAATTTCAACGCGGTAATGGCCACCGCCGGCAAAGTCACCATCGCCGAGGTGGAGCATCTCATGGAAATCGGCGACCTGCACCCCGACCACATCCATACCCCCGGAATTTACATTAAACGTATATTCGAGGGAACCCATTACCAAAAACCCATCGAAAAAAGAACCGTGCGTCCCGAGACGATGGTCTCTGGCGCATAACCTGAAAATTTTTTATAATCGCCTTGCACTAAAATGCCCAAAGCGCTCATCGTAGACGACTCCCCCCTCATGAGGGCCATGATCAGATCTATGCTGGAAGAAATAGGCCACGAGGTGGTGGGGGAAGCAGGGGACGCCCAAGAAGCACTCAATCAATACCGTGCCCTTCACCCTGATTTTGTGACCATGGATCTGATTCTCCCCGGAGATTCAGGCCTGGTAGCCATCAAAAACATCCGTCAAGACAATCCTCAAGCTTGTGTCCTTGTGGTAACCGCAACCGGACAAGATCAAATCGACAAACAAGCCATGGGCCTGGGCGCGAAGTGCGTCTTAAGAAAACCATTTGAACTTCAAGAACTGAAAACGGCCGTGAACAATGCCTTAGGATAAAAACAGAAATCCCCTTAACTTATATGGCATCTCCTAAACTCACCCCTCAAGAACAAAAAGCTTTGGAAGACCTTATTGGCTCCGGCATAGAGAACAGCATCCAGGCCATGGCCAAGCTCTATCGTGAAAATTGGTCCATCTCTTCCTCCAGCTTTCGCGGAGGCGCTCCGCAGGATTTTTATTCCACTTTTAAAGATGGGGGGGAAGAAGAAGCGGGTGTTTACTTCTCGGTTCAGCAGGATGTGCCCATTTCCTTCCTGATCATATTTCCTCGGAATAGCATCCAATCCTTGGTGGACACCCTAGGCAAAAAACATAAAGCCTCTCTGGGCACCCCTTTGAAAATGGAAGAAGTCGTCCTGGGAGAGGTGGGAAACATACTGGTCAACAGCTTTCTAGGAAAGCTAAGCGACTCGTTTGCCAGGCCTTTTTTGACCTCAACCCCCCATTTTGTGCGGGGGCCCAAGAGAACTCTTTTGGACGCCACGCTGACCAGCCTGGAAAAACCCAAAGACCAAGTCCTCATGGCCCATGTCCACATGTTCTCGGATCGCCTCTCCGCCGACTGTGATTTCTTAAGTATTTTCAATTCTGAGTTCATACAAAAACTGATCAAGACCTATTTATAATCCATGGAAAAAAGAGAGTTTATCGCCCGGCGTGCTGCGAAAGAATTAAAGGACGGAAATTTTGTGAACCTAGGCATTGGGCTGCCCACCCTGGTTCCCAATTATCTCTCCTCCGGTGTCCAAGTCATTTTACACACAGAAAATGGCATGCTGGGGTACGGTCCCTATCCCATTGAAGGAGAGGAGGATCCCGACCTCATCAACGCGGGGAAAGAAACTATCACGGAACTTCCCGGGTGTTCCTACTTCTCCTCCGCTGATTCCTTTGGGATGGTTCGTGGCGGCCATCTAGATTTGACCTTTTTAGGCGCTTTCGAGGTTTCTCAAAAAGGGGACTTGGCCAACTGGATGATCCCCGGAAAAAAAGTGAAGGGCATGGGAGGCGCCATGGATATCGTGGCGGGCACCAAGAAAGTGATCGTGCTCATGGAACACTCCAATAATGGAAAAGCTAAAATTCTAAAGGAATGCCGGTTGCCCCTTACGGGAAAAGAAGTGGTGGACATGATCATCACCGAACGCGGCGTTTTTGAGGTCACTCCCCAAGGGCTCCTTTTGAAGGAAATAGCCTCCGACACCACCTTGGAAGAGATCAAAAAAGAGACTGAAGCCTCTTTTCAGGTAGCCAACCCCCTCCCCAAGATCAGTTTTTAGGCCTTTTTATCCCATTTATGAG
>JACQJM010000259.1 GCA_016205045.1 Elusimicrobiota bacterium
GTTATAGGCAATCTCATATCTCATATCTCATATCTCATATCTAAAACAATGTGTGGAATCTGCGGAGTTTTCTCGCTGGATGGAAGACCCATTAACCCTTCGGTTGTTAGGGTCATGCGGGACGCGCTCACCCATCGCGGTCCGGATGATGAGGGGGAATATTTTGGAGAAGGGGTAGGGTTGGGATTTCGTCGGCTCTCCATTCTGGATTTGGAAAGAGGACACCAGCCCATGCAAACCCAAAAGGGTTCTCTGACCCTGGTTTACAATGGGGAGATCTATAACCATCTCGAAATTCGCTCCCGGCTGGAATCTTCAGGGGTTCGTTTTCGTACTCACAGCGACACCGAAACAGCCCTGCATCTTTTTGAACAACGTGGCAAAGAGGCCTTAAGAGAGTTCAATGGCATGTTTGCCATGGGGCTTTGGGATTCTTCTGCGAGGGAGCTTCTCTTGGCCCGTGATCCCATGGGGATCAAACCGCTCTACTACACTGTTCATGAAGGAAAACTGTATTTCAGTTCAGAGCTCAGGGCCTTGTTGAGGTCGGGAGTGGGGGTCCGCTTGGATCCGGTAGGCTTGTGGGATTATTTGAGTTTTGGATATGTCCACTCCCCGCGAACCATTTTGACTGGAATTTATAAACTGCCCGCGGGGGTCGGTTTGACGGTCAGCCGTGCGGGGTTGAAATTCGAAAAATTTTGGGAAGTGTCTGTGGCGGATGGATCTTCTCTCCCGCAAAAGTCCGCCAGCGGTTTTTCGGAACAAGAAGTTTTAGAAGAACTGGAGCCCCTCTTGCAGTCTTCGGTCAAGAACCAGATGCTTTCCGATGTTCCCGTGGGTGCTTTTCTTAGTGGGGGCATCGACTCCAGCCTGGTGACAGCTCTCATGTCTCGGGTTTCTTCTCGGCCAGTCCAAACGTTTACCATTGGTTTTAAGCCTACTTCCAAAGATTATAAAGCCAGTGCGGGGCTGGATGAGTCGGACCATGCGCGAGAGGTAGCCCGCTATTTAGGCACGGATCATCATGAGGTGATTTTGCCCATGAATGTTTTGGGCCAGGTGGAAAAGCTTTTGCCTTGTTTGGATGAGCCTATCGGCGATTCGGCCATTCTTCCTACCTACCTTTTGTCGGCATTTGCTAGAGAAAAAGTGAAGGTGGTGTTGACCGGAGAAGGGGCCGACGAACTTTTTGCGGGGTATGGAAGATATAAATCGGCCTATTTGTCCCGGTATTTCGAGAAGCATCCTTCTTGGTGGGCTTCTTGGGGTAAGCGGCTCCTGGGACAAAAGGCATCCGTACGCACCATTCGAGATTGGGTGGAAGTGGCTCAACATTCTTCCGTGCCCTCTCAGGGCCAGTACTTGACCGCCTCTTTGCGTGAGCGTTTGTGCCAGGAAATCGGCCGCGGCCTCTCTTTCTCTCCCTCAGGATTTTTGCCTGAAAAGGGAAATTGGGACTGGGCAACCTCCCTGGAGTTTCTTAAGGGATTCAACGGGATCTTGGCTTTTGATTTAAAGACGGTGCTGGCGGATTGTCTGCTCATGAAGGTGGATAAATCCACCATGCAAGCTTCTTTAGAAGCTAGAGTTCCTTTCCTGGATAAAAAAGTGGTGGAGTTTGCCTTGCGTATTCCTCCGGAGCTAAAGATCCGTTTTTTCCGCAGCAAGTGGATCTTAAGAAAATTGGCCAAGAAATATCTTCCGGGCCCAATTGTGGCGCGAAGAAAACACGGTTTTTGGGTTCCTTGGGAAGAGTGGGTGCGGGACCCGTGGAACGAAGCAGTAGAATCCGTGTTTCACGATTCTGTTTGGGACAAGGATTTGTTTCAAGTGGAGCAGTTGCAAAAAGATCTGAAAATTTTGCGCCGTGGCGGTCGGGAAGTAGATTCCGGGGTTTTCTTCCGCTTGGCCATTTTGGGCCTATGGCTTCAAGCCATCAAAAGAGTTGATAAGTTCGTGAGTTTATAAACTTTATGGACATCTCCAGCCTCGCACTTATTTCCATCACGGTCCTTTTCGTTTTCTTGGACGGATTAAACGATTCGGCTAACTTAGTTTCTACGGTGGTCAGCTCTCGCGCTCTTTCTCCTCAAAAAGCAGTTTTGTTGGCGGCGGGGGGAGAGCTTTTGGGGGCTTGTTTTTTGGGAAGCGCGGTGGCGCAAACCATCGGCAAGGAGATGGTTCTGGTTTCCGGGCCTGCTCACGCAGCGTATCCCATTTTATGGGCGGCGTTGAGCGCTATTTCGGCCGCGTTTTTGTGGGGCGTGGTGAGTTGGAGGCTGGGGCTCCCTTGTTCCTCAACCCATTCTCTCCTGGGAGGATGGGTGGGGGCTTTTCTTGCTCTGGCGGGTTGGAGCATGATCCAGTGGCACAAGGTGGCCTCGGTTTTTTTGATCATCTTGGTTTCCCCTTTGGTTGGATTTTCGGTTTCTTGGCTTTTGATGAAAGGCATCCAAAAGTCTATTCAAGGACTTCCTTTAAAACTAGGAAAAGTTGTTCGTGTATTAGAGTCTATTTGGTTGGGAATTCTGTCCCTGGCTCACGGAGCCAATGACGGACAGAAAAGCATGGCTGTGTTGGTGGCGGGATTGATGTTGGGAGGGCGGCATGACGCCTATTCCATCCCTCTCTGGGTAAGACTCACCTGTTCCCTTGCCATATCTCTGGGAGTTTTGGTGGGCTCCAGCCGCACTATTCGGACATTGGGCTTTTCCTTATACAAGGTGCAAAGTATTCATAGTCTCTGTTCCCAGTCTGTTTCGGGGATGTTGATTTTGTTGTCCACGCTTCTGGGATTTCCTCTTTCTACGGGGCAGGTGGTCTCTTCTTCCATCATGGGGGTGGGGGCAGGAGTCCAGCCCCGGGCTGTGCGCTGGGATGTGGCCCTAGAAATTGGGATGAACTGGATCCTCACTCTGCCTCTCTCGGCAGGTCTTGCCTATTTTATGTTAAAATTGGCTCTTCTTTTTCTCCGCCCGTAGGAGGAGTGTATTTCCATGTTTTGGTTCCGAAAAAGATACGATTTTTTCAAGATGCTTTTGAGTCAGGCGCAGAAGACCCAGGAGGGGCTTCGGGCTTTGTGCGATTTTTTCGAATCTCCTTCCGCCGAAAAAGGCATGGTGGTCCAGGATCTGGAGAAGCAGGCAGACGATCTGCGCCGCTCCTTGATCGAATCTCTGAACCAAACCTTCGTCACCCCCATTGATCGCGAGGATATTTTTGCCCTTTCGCGCACCATTGATGACATGATCGATTACGCCAAGTCCACGGTGGAAGAGATGATGCTGTTCAATATTCATATCGATGGGTATCTTAAGAAAATGGCGGAAGCTCTTTATACGGCTTCTCGGGACATCGTGTCCGCGGTGAAGCTTCTGCCCACGCGTTCGCGTTCTGTCACGGATCACATCATCCGGGCCAAAAAGACGGAAAATTTTGTGGAACACATCTATCGGGAAGCTTTGGTGGAGCTGTTTAAGAACCCCAATGTCATTGAGATCCTAAAAACCCGGGAGCTTTACCGTCACCTCTCCAATGCCGCCGA
>JACQJM010000278.1 GCA_016205045.1 Elusimicrobiota bacterium
TCCTCATCCCTACTTGGAAGAAACTGGGTTTCTCCAAAGTAAAGTTATCCTCATGAGGGAACTCGTCCCGCACACTCCAGAACCCGAGATCATTGATCCTGAGATCGTGGGCCTAGAACCCCCTCCTTCTTCTCGTTGGAGAATGTGGTTGAATCGGGTTGTCCTTAGTTTGGTCCTGGGCCTGGTCGGCCTGGGTTTATGCCTTGTAGGTGCCCTATTAACCATCACCCTCATCGGCGCCTCTATAGGAATTCCTCTCGTCCTTTTGGGCCTGGTTCTCTGCATCTTTTCTCTGTTCTTGTTTCTGGGAGCAGGAAAAATGAAGATTCATTTCAAACCCTAAAAAACACCCAGGCCGTATTCTAAGACTTTAAGGAACGGCACTCCCCAACCTTAGTTGGGTCCCCAGAAGGCCTACTCCTTATTAGGTCCATTTCCCCTCCTTTTTTACCCTTTTGGTCCTTACAGGTACTCCCCTCTCCATGGTATTCTAAACTTAGTTGGACAATCTATGGCATAGGAGAAATCAATATGACCCTTCGCTTCAGTTTTTTAGCTTTTGTCCTTTTCGCAGGAAGTTTGGCCTGGAGTGGTCCCATCGATTGGGATGGTTTCGGTGAAACCAAAAACTCCATTCCCGTGGCTGTCTCAGCCACCAAAGATGCGGCTAAACGCGACGTAAATCCACAAGTAACACAACCCAAAAAAACCGAGGAAGTGTTGGTCGTTGAGATCACAGGGGAAAACTACGAAGCGGAAGTGTTGCAGTCCAAACTCCCCGTATTCTTGGATTACGGCGCAGACTGGTGCGGATGGTGTCGCATAGCCAAACCAGCCGTAGAAGAGTTGGCCAAAGAATATACGGGAAGAGTAAAATTCGGATCTGTCGATACGGATAAACAGAGAACTCTCGCCGCCGTTTTAAATGGAGGAATCCCTGAGTTTATTTTTATCCGGAATGGAAAAGAAATTCCTAACTCTCGATTGGTAGGAGCCCCGGTCGACAACACTGCGGCCTCAGCTAGCATCATGCGTCAAGAAATTAAAAGGAATCTGAAAGCTTTGATTGAGAAGTACCTCTTGACAGATCCCTCATCCTCAACAAAAAAATAATTTACATTCCCCTCCATAGTTTCGACGCCCTCAAAGAGCTATAATAAGACTGAGTTTTGTTCAAACGAGACTCAGTCATGAAACCTACCGTTGCCGTCATTGGAGCCTCCAAAGACCGCTCTAAATTCAGCAATAAAGCGGTACGAGCCTATCTAAAACAGGGGTACCAGGTATTTCCCGTTCACCCTAAAGAAACCGAAATTGAGGGGCTCAAAGCGTATCGCTCTATCCTGGATGTTCCTGTAGTTCCGGATAGAGTGACCGTCTATATCCCCCCCGCGGCAGGTTTGGCGATCATAGATGAAATCGCCAAAAAAGGAACCAAAGAACTTTTCTTAAATCCCGGCACAGAAAGCGGTGAACTTGTTGAAAGGGCAAAGTCTCTGGGATTAAATCCTATTCTGGCTTGCAGCATCGTGGATATCGGTGTAAGTCCCAGCAGTCTTTAAACCAGGAGAATATTATGTCAGAACCTAAGATAGCCCAGAGATCCCCTTATGTCAAAGAGGAACAGCCAGGGAGAAAAGCTTGGTGCGCGTGTGGACACTCCCAAAACCAACCCTACTGCGATGGTTCTCATGCAAGACTCAATACCGGCATATCCCCAGTCCGCGTAGAGATCACAGAATCCAAACGCATCGCCTGGTGCGGCTGCAAACATTCGGGCAATAAACCCTACTGCGACGGAACCCATGCTAAATTAGGGGATAGGGTTTAGGGGTCAGGGGTCAGGGTTCAGCAAAAATCTGAGACCGTGAGCACAAAATCTCGTTCTTCCCTCGCCCCTCACCCCTCGCCCCTCGCCCCTTTCGTTGTCCTAGGCGGTGCCGGGGCCATGGGCCGCCTTACGGTCAAGGATCTCTTTGAAACGGCCCCTTCTGCCAAAATCGTTGTCGCCGACTTCAACCTCCCCGCAGCCAAAAAACTAACACAGACCTATCGTAATCCTCGAATCCAAGCCACTTTTTCCGACATTTCGGATCCCAAGGCCACTCTGGCTCTTCTAAAAAATAGCTTTGCGGTGATCAACTGTGCTCCCTACGCATGGAACCTTCAGGTCATGCGGACCGCCCTTCACGCTGGCTGCCACTATCTTGACCTGGGGGGATTGTTCTATACGACACAAAAGCAGTTGGAGTTAGATTCAGACTTTAAAAAAGCAGGACTGACTGCCCTTTTAGGAATAGGGGCGGCTCCCGGGATCACCAACCTTCTGGCACGATTTGCCGCGGACCAGATGGAGAAGGTTTTCGAAATTCACTGTCGAGTAGGAGGCATCGATGAAACAAAAGTCATTCATCCCTCGCCGCTTTCATCTTCTTACTCTTTAGAAACCATTTTAGAAGAGTTTTCCTCTCCCCCCGCTATTTTCAGCAAAAAGCAATTCATATTTCCTGAGCCCATGAGTGGGCGGGAGGAGTACGCTTTCCCTCCTCCGATTGGAACGCAAAAAATCATGTACACCCTCCATTCGGAAGTGGCGACTCTTCCTCTGACTTATAAAAAGAAAGGCATTCAAGAGGTCAGTTTCAAAATCGGTTTTGGGGAAAACTTTACGAAAAAGATAGAGCTCCTTAAAGATTTAGGATTTACTTCAAAGCAACCGGTTCCCATCAATGGGGCTGAGGTTATCCCGCGCCATGTTCTCGTGAAACTGGTGAACGCTTTGCCTAAACCGGTGACTCAGGGGCCTTTGAAACAGCAAGAAATTTTACGTTCCGTGGTAAAAGGGATCCGCCATTCTAAAAAGGAAACTTGGGTAGTGGACTGCCGCGTCGCAGGCATTCCGAAATGGGATATGGGAATTGATGCCGATACAGGTTGCCCGCCGTCTATTGCGGCTCAGATGTTGGCCCGTGGAGAGATAAAAACCACCGGAGCCATCCCGCCCGAAATAGCCATCCCGCCACAGTCTTTCTTCAAAGAACTTAAAAAAAGAGGCATGCATGTCACGCATCAAATTTTAGGAGACAATCAGCAATCAAAAGTTGAAACGCAGGGTTGACATAGGCTTCCCCAGACAGTATGATAAGTTACTCCTAGAATTCGACAACGAGGAAAAATCAAAAATTGAAGTTGGAGGTCATGTTTTATGAAGCGCAATCTGTTAATCTCTCTTACCTTAATAGGACTCATTTCTTTGGCCTGTGCTCCCCGAAAAACTGTGAAAGAAGAATCTACAGAGACGGCCCAAGTTCCTCACGAAGAAACGCCGGAACTCAATATCCGCGGCTCTGAATTCCAGTCTGTTTCTGAGCTTAAAACCACATACTTTGAGTATGATCGGTACGAACTGGATCAAAACGCCCGTAAAACTCTTCAAAACAACGCCGCCCTCTTAAAACGGAACCCGGGCTGGGAAGTACTCATCGAGGGTCACTGCGATGAACGCGGGACCACCCAGTACAATTTGGCTTTAGGCCAAAAAAGAGCCAAAGCGGCCCGAGAGTATTACGTCCATCTAGGCGTTTCAGGAAATAAACTCGCCACCATTTCTTACGGCAAAGAAAAGCCGAACTGCGCTGAATCCAATGACGCCTGTTGGTCTAAGAATAGGCGCGTT
This sequence comes from Elusimicrobiota bacterium, assembly GCA_016205045.1. Taxonomy (GTDB): domain Bacteria; phylum Elusimicrobiota; class Elusimicrobia; order JACQJN01; family JACQJN01; genus JACQJM01. Next base: position 3,677 of record JACQJM010000278.1, read on the forward strand.
GAAACAAAGGTTCGGGCCAGAACGGTTAATTCTAATCAAGAAAAGAGCGATACGCCCTAACGGTGCCATCCTCTAAAGTCATTCTCAGCTCTTTGCTTCTTCTCTCCGGCTGCGTCGCCACCCAAAGAGACGTGATGGATATCTCTAACCAGATGGACAATCTCGGCAACCAAATCTCCAACATGGAAAAAAACCAGGCGGACCTGGCCCTGAAGATGGACGAGCTAAATCAGTCCCTGAGCCATTTTTCGGAAAATCTGCGGGACTACCAGAATCAATCTTCAAGGATGTCTGCCAAGCTGGATGATCTGGAGTCTACGCTGGGCAGAAAAATTGATTCCACGGGCGAGGTCATAAAAACTCAACAAGAGGAGATCAAGAAAAAACAGCAAGAGATCGAAAGCCTCGTGCTGCCAACTAAAACCTATCAAGAAGCCTATCACAATCTGACCCAGAAAAAATACGATCTGGCCGTCCACGGCTTCCAACTTTACCTGGAGAAATTTCCCAAAGGAGAATGGGGAGACAAAGCCTATTACTACATGGGAGAAGCCTTGAGCGCGAAAGGGGAA
>JACQJM010000260.1 GCA_016205045.1 Elusimicrobiota bacterium
ACCCTGGGCAGGGTGCCCGGAAATTTTCGGCACACCCTAGAGAGGAAGACTACTTTAAATACATTGTCACCGATTCCATAAACGAGGGAAGTACTCCAGGGAGGAAAAAATTTGTGTAGAACATATCTTGCACTAAGTCGTTGGCGCGGTGGGCTTGTTGGACCTGGAGGAGAGCCGTGCGCGCCTTGTTTAGCAGCTCCAGAGAAATGTAGGGGACCGGAGTTTCTTGAAGGTTTTTTTGCGCGTAATACAAAATGACGAGGTGCGTCGTGTACTCGGATTCAGGATACGCCAGTACGATGACCCGGTCTAAAATAGCGGCCAAGGTGCGCGTGCCTAAAGCGTTGCGGATAAGGTGCATCCATTCAGAAAGATCGGTAAGGAACCGGTCATTTTTAAGCCAGGGCTGTTTTTGTTCCATCTGTAGAAGATTGTTCTCCATTGTCTCGACAGGGCCTTTCCCCGACACCAGCTCCTTTTCTAGGTGATGGTAGGCCTTCAGGATCTCGGGAGGAACATGGAATTGCTTGGCCAAGAAGCGGAGTTGGTCCTGTTTCATCCATAAATAGCCCAGGATTAAATCCTGTCGCAACTGAAGCAGGGTTTGCGTTATCGCGCGCGCCTCGGGCTCAGTCACATTATTTCTGCCCCCCACCTTTTGAAGAGCTAAGAAGAATTGCTCTAGAGCCCGGCGCGTTTTTTCTAGTTGTTTTTGCCGCTTCTCCAAAGACGCGGGGGAGTGCCCTTTAGATCGATCCCATTTCCAGACCCGCTGGAGTCCCGCCAACAAGGAAGAAGCCCTTCGGCCTATCTCCTCGGCTTGAGAAGTTTTAATTTGCCAATTTAACGAGGAGAAATCCTTAAAAGAGGGATACGAAAAAAGGGCGCCGGGAGCTTCCGAAGACTCCACGGGAAGGATCTCCGCTTCGGGAACTTGGGCAGACTCAAAAATTTTTTTGGATATCTCCTGGATATTTTCCGGTGCGAGTTTTGGACTCAACAGCTGAGCGGAGGCTTGAGCGGAATCCAGCAGATCATCGTAAGAGATCCTTTTTCGATGAGGATTCATCTCCCAGTATTTAAGGACCAGCTGCACAAAAGCCGTCCGCTGGGCCTTAAGGCTCAGGAAAATATCCGTAGCGGCTTCTGGGTGCTCTTGGGCCCAGAGAACCAATCGTTGTTTAAGATCGGTGAGATCTGCATTCCCTTCGATCTGGAGAATGTCTTGTTCTTGTCCCAGTCCCAATAAAGCCTCGGCTAATTTCTCGGCACAGGCGCGGTCGCTCTGAAAACACCGGGCAATTTTAGCCCTTACTTCTGCGGGGTTGGGAGGGGGAGTTTGGAAAGGAGTTTCAGCCCCCCATCCCGCGGGGATGGCAAAAAAAAGAGTAAGGAGCAGGGAAAACATGGTTGCACTATATCAAATTTACCTCTCGCGCAAGCTTAAGAAGCTATGCGTGAGAAAGAAATTTAGTAAAATCCAAAGATGCCCAACACGCTCGACAGCTTTAAAACACGCTCCACGCTGAAAGTCGGTTCACGCTCCTTTGAATTCTTCAGCCTCAAGCGGCTAGAAGAACGAGAGAAGGGGAACTTGTCGCGGCTGCCGGTTTCCATCAAGATTTTCCTGGAAAATTTATTGCGCCACGAGGATGGAAAGTTCGTGCGAGCAGAGGATATTCAGGCCGTGATGATGGCGGGAGGAAAATGCTCCGAAAAGGAAGTTTTTTTCATGCCCGCCCGGGTATTAATGCAGGATTTTACGGGGGTCCCTGCGATCGTGGATCTCGCGGCCATGCGGGATGCAATGAAAACGCTCGGAGGAGATCCTAAAAAAATCAATCCCCTTCAACCCGTGGATTTGGTGGTGGACCACTCGGTGCAGGTGGACCGCTACGGCAACGCGGAGGCATTCGCCTACAACTCTCATCAAGAATTTGAGAGGAACGTGGAACGGTACGCGTTTCTCAAGTGGGGACAGCAAGCCTTTCGCAATTTCCGCGCCGTGCCCCCGGAAACGGGAATCGTACATCAAGTCAATCTGGAATATTTTGCCACGGTGGTTTTTGCCCGCCAACAGGAAGGAAAAATGTGGGCCTATCCGGACACTCTAGTGGGAACCGACTCGCACACCACCATGATCAATGGGCTGGGGGTTCTGGGCTGGGGAGTGGGAGGGATTGAGGCGGAAGCGGTTATGTTGGGCCAGCCGATCGCAATGCTCATCCCAGAGGTGTTAGGGTTTAAGTTGACCGGGGCTTTAAAAGAAGGGGTCACCGCCACCGATGCGGTGCTTACGGTGACCGAGATCTTAAGAAAGAAAGGCGTGGTGGGTAAATTCGCGGAATTTTATGGGCCTGGGTTGTCCGCGTTGAGCCTGGCCGATCGAGCCACCATCTCCAACATGTGTCCTGAGTACGGTGCTACCGTAGGACTCTTTCCCGTGGATGAGAAGACGCTGGAGTATCTCCGCATGACCGGGCGTCCGGAGGAAACGGTGCAGCTGGTGGAAGCCTATTGCAAAGAGCAGGGACTTTTTCGCACCCCCGATACTTCTGATCCCGTTTTTCCACAAGGGGTGGAATTGGATTTGAGCGCGATCCAACCCTGTCTGGCAGGGCCTACTCGCCCCCAGGATAAAGTATTGCTCAAAGACAGCAAGGCATCATGGAAAAAATCTCTGCCCGCTCTATTGATGAACAAGGGAAAACAGTCCGATCCTCAGGCTGTGGCGGAGGTATCCTGGGGTGGAGAAAACTTCTCTCTGACCCATGGTTCGGTGGTGATCTCCGCTATCACCAGTTGTACGAACACCTCCAACCCTACGGTCATGATTGGCGCGGGACTTTTGGCCAAAAAGGCGGTAGAAAAAGGACTTCAGACGCGGCCTTGGGTCAAGACCAGTCTCGCTCCCGGCTCCAAGGTGGTGATGGATTATTTAAAAGATTCCGGGCTATTGCCCTATTTGGAGAAACTGCGGTTTCATTTGGTGGGGTTTGGTTGTACCACCTGTATCGGCAACTCAGGGCCCCTGGCCGATCCCATTGCGGATGCAATTACTCAGAAGGGGCTGGCAGCAGCAGCGGTTCTTTCCGGAAATCGTAACTTTGAAGGCCGCATCAACCCGCATGTCAAAGCCGCCTATTTGACTTCCCCGCCCTTGGTGGTGGCCTATGCCTTGGTGGGGCATATGGACATCGATTTATTGAAAGAGCCTTTAGGAAAGGGAAAGGATGGGAAAGCAGTGTACCTCAAGGATATTTGGCCCAGCAATGAAGAAGTTCAAAACATGGTGTCCCGTTGTGTGCGGGGAAATATGTTCCAAAAGCAGTATGCCAATGTCTTTGAGGGAGATGCGAACTGGAAGAGCATGAAGGTGGCCATGGATGAGCTTTTTAGATGGGATCCGGCTTCCACGTATGTCCGCAGACCTCCCTATTTCGAGAACATGGAAAAAGAACCTTCCCATCCCTCCGATATTCGAGGGGCTCGAGTGTTGGCGGTCTTGGGCGATTCCGTCACCACCGATCACATTTCCCCGGCAGGAAATATCGCCAAGGAGAGTTCTGCGGCCAAGTATCTGATGGAACATGGAGTCTCACCCAAACATTTCAACTCATATGGCTCTCGGCGAGGGAATCATGAGGTGATGGTCCGCGGAACATTCGGCAATATTCGCATCAAGAACTTATTGGCGCCCGGAACGGAAGGGGGTGTCACCCTCCATTTGCCCGATGAGAAAATCACCTCCATTTATGAGGCCTCCGTACAGTATGCCCAGGAGGGAGTTCCTTTGGTGGTGTTGGCAGGCAAAGAGTACGGCTCCGGCTCTTCGCGGGACTGGGCCGCCAAGGGGCCGGCCCTGCTGGGGGTTAGGGCCGTGATTGCGGAAAGCTACGAGAGAATCCACCGCTCCAATCTTTTGGGGATGGGAATTCTTCCTCTGCAGTTTAAGCCTGGAGAGAACCGTGATACGTTAGGTTTGACGGGTCACGAGATGTACGAGGTCTCGGGAATCGCCCAAGATTTGAAGCCTAAGAAGGAGGTTCTGGTTCGCGCTGATGTAGAAGATAAAACCAAGGAGTTTAAGGCCATCGTCCGCATTGACACTCCCATCGAGGTGGAGTATTATCGCCATGGAGGAATCTTGCCTTACGTCCTGCGTCAATTGCTATGAAGAGTGTGGCACTTTGCTGCTTAGATGGGTCTGTTTAAGGAAGTAACCGGAGGGTTTCTCGCCTCTTGTGACGCCTGTTTTGGGGAAGTTGTCGCGCTAGCTCCAGCCATTTTTGAGGATTGGTGGAAAAGTTTGCGAGGAGTTGCTTTTCCCGAGGGATCAAGAGCCATTCGGGATCGAAGTGAAAACTTGAAGCCTCGCGCATAACCTCATCGTAGGAGATCCCATTTCGCAGCTGGTAAAGACCCACCATCATAGAGGTTCTGGCCATTCCCGCGGCGCAGTGAATGAACACTTTCCTCCCCGCATTTTTATCCAGAATCAAGAAGAAATCCAAAATATCCTGTGGGGTGGGGACATCCGTATCCGGGATGGGAATGGAGTGGTACTCTAGGCCGGCTCGTTTTGCGCGCTCTTCTTCTGAATTATCTTCATAGCGAAGATTGATCACCACATCTATACCCATGATTTTTAATTTTTGCAGACCTTCAAGGGAGGGCTCCCCGCCGCGGTAAATATTTAAATTGACTACGCCAGAATTGGGCAAGGGGCTTTTCCGGTGAGCTTCTTTGAGTTCTTTGTTGTTGATCAAACGGTCTAAGGCTCCCCCGAAACAGTTGGCGACATAGGCGATACTTTCTCGCCAAACCGGTTTATGTCCGTGGGCCCGGACCCATCGGGCGAGACCGCTTTGATGTTGAGAGAGAGAAACGGTGGAGAGAAGGTCTGGTCGTTCCGGGACAGGGAGCGGGGAAGAAAAGAGTTGTCTTTGTTCAAAAAAAACGGCTGCGTGAGAAGCTTGCGCTTCTAGGGAATCTGAGGAGGCAAGCTGTGCCGAGCCGCTTGAGGTGTACGCAAGCAGAAATCCCCAGACCCAGGTTTTTCTGGATACCATAAAGATATTTTACCATTTCTCGGTCGCCCTGGCCGGTGTAGCAGAGGGCGCATCCTGTCCTGCCGGGGTCACGGGCGCGGCTTGGGGGGCGGGGGCCGGTGCAGTGGTTTGGCCTCCCCAAGGAAAGATTTTATTAGGGGACTTCTCTGAGTTCAATTTTGGTGTTTGGTTTGGGGATTAGTCGGATGGCGTAGGGTTGGGTGAGAGCTTGGATCACGAAGCTTCCGTTGCCCGGAGCTTTCACGCGGTATTGCACAATGGTTTTGTCCTTCTCAGATTTAGGTTCCAGAAACTGTATGCTATAACCCCCCGTGGGGCGACTGCCCAGAAAAACCGCCGCCACAAAGTATTTATTAAAATCAATTTTAGGTTCTACTCGTTGATTTTGCAGGATATACCAAAGATCGCGCCACTGGGATTCATTTTCAACAATACGCGCGGACGCCTGTTCCTGGTTGCAGAACTGACCGGACTCACCAGGCCATTCTATTGGGTTCGTTTCCTCGCGCATTGTTTTTTGATTTTCAGCCTGTGTTTTTGTCTGTTCGGGTCTTTTGCCCATGCCCCAAACAGGGGTTAGGGTTTGGGGGTTAGGGGTTAGTAACCAGCCCCCAGCAGCTAGTACCCTCCACAGCCCCCTCACGGAGCTCAGGGACGATGGGAGCCTCAGAGAGGCGAGTCGAGTTCCGAGTACCAGCCGGGGCCCCAGAGGGGCCCAGCGTGCTGGCCCCCAGCCCCAGCGTTTAAGATTCGTGTTTTCCTCCCACCAGCACTTTGGGGATGCGCAGGGTGGGCATCCCATCTGAGACAGGAACTCCCTGCCCCTCCTTGCCGCAGGTGCCAATTCCCCAGCCCATATCGTGGCCCAACCGGTCAATAGATTTTAGAAGTTCCGGCCCCACTCCCAAAAGGCTGGCATCCCGGACTTGATGTTTGAGTTTCCCGTTTTCTACCCAGAATCCCTCATCTACTTCAAACACAAACTCCCCGGTAGCGGTGTTGACCTGACCTCCGCCCATCTTAGTGACCAAAAGACCTTTTTGCAGGGAACTTAGAATTTCTTGGGGGTTATCTGCGCCCGGGGTGATATAGAGATTGGACATGCGGGGAATAGGTTTGTGGTGGTAAGATTCTCTTCTGCCGTGGCCGTTAGAAGGCTTCTTATCTTTTTCAGACGTCAAATAATCATACAAGTAATCTTGTAAAATGCCATTCTTCACTAGGATGGTTGGTTTTGCTTCGGTTCCCTCATCATCATAAACATAAGAACCGCGAAAAAAAGGAATCGTGGGATCATCAACGATGGTGAGAAATTCGGGGGCCACCTTTTGTCCGATTTTGCCGTGGTATACGGGAGAGGTGCCTTCTTGAACCAGATCCGCTTCCAGGGAGTGCCCGATGGCTTCGTGGATTAAAGTGCCTCCTGCGGAACTGGAGATAATGGCCATGGTTTCACCCGCTCTGGCGGGAAGAGCGGAAAGTTTGTCCACTGCTCGCTGGGCGGCTTTTTTGGCTAGATGCACCGGATCGGCTTCTTCTAGAATTTCCAGTCCTTTGAGTCCTCCAACGATCTCATACCCCGTCTGCAGAAGCCCGTCTTTTTCTGCGGTGACGTGGGCCATGAATAGAACGGTGGTCCGGGTCTCTTCACGGGCGTGTCCTAAAGAATTAATCAGGATGAATCGCTTTCTTCTTTCCGCGTAAGTCAGACTGACTTGGCGGATATAAGGAAATTTCTGACGCACCTCTCGGTCTGCATTTTGCAAAAACTCTATTTTGCCTTCCAAGGATAACTCTTCCGGTGCCTTAAGAACGGGGTGGTCCCACCGCGCCAGGTTCCATGCTTTTTGGGAAGAAGGGGATTGCGGCGGTTTTCCTAAGGTTCTCTGGTAGAGCTGCTCCGCCTTTTTAGGATCCCACTCGGTAAGACTGGAGTAAAAAGTTTCATAGGGGCTGGAATGGGGGGTGACCGAATTTTGCCGGGCCTTGAGGTAGCGCAACCCCGCGCCCCGATCTTTTCCCGAGAGGATTTCCTCCACCTTAGAGTCCTCTAAATGAACGGTGGTTCCGGAAGATTCCTCTAGGTAAATCTCACCATAATCGGCGCCCGTGGTGAGCGGTATCCATTTTTTCAGTTCGAGGTTGGTCATCCCTCCCCCACCAGAGGAAGGGTTAATGTAAATGTCGTCCCTTGATTGAGCTGGGATTTGATCTGAAGATTTCCTTTGTGGGTTTCCAGAACTTTTTTGCAAAAGGGAAGTCCCAATCCCCAGCCCTCCACTTGACCGGTGAAGGAGGCCTCCACTTGATAAAATCTCTGGAAAATTTTTTTTTGTTCTTCGGGGGGAATACCAGGTCCATTGTCGGCCACCGACAGGGTAGCGACCGCGCCGTTCTTTTGCAGCAGAAGACTGACTGCTTTTTGAGGCTTGGGATTAAACTTGACAGCATTCTCAATGAGGTTGTGAAGAACTCCCTGGATCAAGTGGGGGTCTCCTGAAACGGCGCAGGATTTTGATTCCATCCCGAAAGCCACCGTGGTGCTGTGCTCCTCCAACCAGGGTTTCATGGAAGCCACCGTTTCTTGGGTCACCTGCCCCAGGTCAAAGTGAGATTTTTGAAGAGTGTCCGGGTTCAGCTCTTCCAGGGTGACAAAGTCCAGAAGCTTTTCCACTAGGTCGGCCAATTTATGCCCTTGTTTGTGGATGATATCGAGGGCCAGGGCATTTATTTCGGCGCCCTTGTGCCCCTTGTCTTCTAAGAGCATCTGAGAGTAGCCGGTAATAGAGGCGAGGGGAGTTTTTAGTTTGTGCGAAATAAGAGACAAAAAAGAACGGGTTAGTTTTTCTTCCTGTTTTTCGGCGGTCACGTCTCGAAAGATCCACAGCCATCCTTCCAGCGGAGATTCTTTCGAATTTCCCGTGCTTTGAAGGCGTATGGCGTTTCCTGCCAAGATCAGTTTTTTGGGTTTATCGCGGGTCAACTCGAAAGGGATGACCCGGTCTCGGCTCATCAAAATTTGAGCAATAGGGGGAGAAACCTCCATATGTTTGAAGCCCTCTTGGAGACTGCGGAAAGAGTGAGTCTGCGGATCCAGATAGTCTCGGGCGGCTTCGTTGATCAGGAGTGTAAGACCCTCCGAATCCGTCAACACGGCCCCATCCCCCATTTGAGAGAACACCGCATGCAATTTTCTTTTCTCTTCCTTGAGGAAAGAAAATAACCGGGCGTTCTCAATGGCCACGGCTGCCTGAGAAGCGAAAGCCTCGAACGTTTTAAGGTCGTGGGAAGTAAAGGGCCCCTCTATGTGGTTGATGGCCTCTATCACCCCCATCACGCGTCCTTTCAGGATCATGGGGGCCGCCAAAATGGAGCGCGTGACAAAGCCGGACTGCTCATCCATGGAAGGGCTCCAGCGAGAATCTTTGCGAACCTCGGGGATGATGAGAGGTTTTCCCTCTTGAGCCACACTGCCGGCGATCCCTTGACCCAGTTTGAGACGCACTTTGGAGGTTTCTTCTCCCAGGCCCAGGGCCACGTCAAAATAGAGTTCTTGTGTGGCCCCATCTAGGAGCAGCAAGGAAGCGCTCTCCGCTCCCACCACGCGAGAAGAAAGTTCCATGACCGTGGTCAACAATTCCGATAGTTCCAGCTTCGAGGAGAGCAGCCGCCCCACCTCCAAAAGCAGTTCTAAGTTAGATTCAGGAGGCATAGCGCAAGGTAAAGGCATAGTAGTGGTTGAGACTAAATCCACTCCTCTTCCAGGCATTGTAGCTGAAGTTGAGATGCCATGTCTCTGAAAGCCTGAAATCCATCCCGGTCAAAAGAGAGTGGATCAGGTTGGAAACATTGTGAGCGCGGGTCGCGGAATAGCCCAGAAAAAAGTAATTTTGGGATTCTGGATCTGTGGCGCGAGCAAACTGGACTGAGCCTGTCCACTCCGGGAATTCCGTAAATGGCCGAACGGTTTGTAGCATGGCGACATCCATTTGATTGACGACGCTGGATGTTCGGCCCATTTTTTTAGGGGATTGGTCATAATAGAAGCCTGTTCCCGAGAGCAAGAACTGAAACTCTCGAAAAAAACTTTGAACCATCTGGAGCTCAAATATTGTTTCATTGAAATTTCCCTGGGAGTGGTGACGAATCGAAGAAAGGGAAGTGCCCAGTTGCATGGAACTCTCCTCCGTCTCTAGGGGAATCTGAAATAGAGTATAAAGGGTGCCTCCCTCTGCATGGCCAGGCGTGGTGGTTGTGGGAGGGTAGTAAAGCGGACGTATTCCGATCAGGGTGCGCGGAAAGTGCCGGTTCAGGCTGAGTTTGCCCGAGGGGATCCATCCCGAGAAGGTGCTGTTGGTGTAAAAAGAGGCGGAGGCCTCGGTGCTCCAAGCGGTAGAAATTTGCACGAAGTAGGTGGTGGAATTTAGTTTGGTCTTTGAGGAGCCGAAAACAAACTCATTTTGAAGCCACCAGGCTGCTTTCAGAGGGGTGGCGGCCACGAGGCAAACGAAAAGCAAAGCGATTTTTCTCACTAAATTCCAGAGTACAAAATTTGTAGAATGAGGACCACACATGAGATTTAGAGCACTCATTTTTGTTGCTGGGCTGGGAATAATCTTTTCGTTGAGCGGATGCTTGATTCGGGAAACCGCTCCTGTCAATGCGTCTCTTCTGATCACCACCACCCAAGAGGCTTCGGTTAAAAATATGTTTGTGACCGTGGCCGAGCTGGAATCTTCCGCAGGTGTTTCTCCCATTGATACAGATTGGCCCTTTGAAAAGGCTCATTATGAAGGAGTCCTTTTGAAGGATCTGGTCCGATGGATGAGGAAGACCGGAGAGGGTGATGCGCTGGTGGTGCACTGTCGAGATGGATTTCGGGCGGTGTTTCCTCTGGAGTTTATCCAGAAATACCCGGCAGGTCTTGTCACTAAAGTAAACGATAAAAGACCCCACCGCTGGAAGTCTTATAAAGGCAGGGAAATGGGATTCTACGTAGCGCTTCCCAGTAAATCCTTTCCGGAGCTCAATGATTCCCAGTACGGCAATTTTTGGCCTTGGCAAGTGCAAGGATTAGAGCTTGTGAAGCTGTCTTTGTTCTTGGGCCGAGCCGATCTTTCTTCAAATCCCCGGGCCACAGCCTCGATCCGAGAGGGCCAGAAAGCATTTGTCGCGCAGTGCATTCATTGCCATGAGGCATTGGGCCAGGGAGGAGATAAAGGGCCGGACCTCTCCAAGGCGGTGGCCAACCACGCAGAGGATTCTTTTGTGAAATATGTCAAAAACCCAAAAGCCCTCTACCCCAACTCTCAAATGCCTGGTTTTGAGAGGGTGTTGTCGGATCAAAAACTCAAATCTATATTCACCTACCTCAACGCTCTGGCCAAGCCCTGATTTGATAGGCCTAATGGGAAATTATTTTTAGGTCCTAAGGCCCCCCGGTAATAGCCTTTGTTTTTATACAATAGAGGAGTATGAAGGCGTTTTTCTTATTTTTGGGTGGGATGATGTTTGTGGGCGGCCCCTTGGGATATGGACAAGGCGTCTACAAATTACTGGATCAGGTTGCCTCTCATCCGGATTCCTCAGAAGCGGTTTTTGACGGAACCACTCCTCAAAACCAAGCCCCCGCGGTTCTGCTTCTTTCGAAAGAAAAGATTCCACCCCCGCGGCCCGTTTCGGCTGACATCCAAAATATGGGGCGAGGGCTCTATCGGTATTTCGGGATTGTGGTCGATTGCGTGGACTTGGGCATGGATAAGACTTGTGGCCTGATCCCAACGATCGCTTCCCCTCTTCTTCCGGACACTCTAGAAAAAGCGCTGCGCATGCGCCGGGGGAGCCGCTTTTCCTCTGTGCTCGTTCTCAAATTTGGCCAAAACGAACAGAAATTTTTGACCACACTCTTTAATGTTTCCCAGGTGCCTCTTTTTCCCCAGAAGAACCCTATGCTTCGAGAAGAAGACGGGGAAACTCAAAACCGGCTTTCTCCGGAATGGACGGAGTGGGCTCGGACTGAACAAAACAACGTGGTGTGGGATAGCCTCCGACAGGCAATTTTTTATCGCTATGGGATAGACAGTTTTACTCAGGCATCCCAGAAGTATGTTCGAGATTATAAGCATGGAGACACTGTTTTTTGGGTCTTGGCTCCCTTGGTTGGAGCAGGGTCCCTTTATCTCAGCGGAATGCGAGGCAGTGCTCAATGGGGTGCGTTCTGGGCCGAGGCGCGCTTAAAATCCATACGGGCCACGTTGAAGGCTCGGAAAGAGGATCGTCCTTTAGATCGGGGACTTGTGTTGAGTGCGGGATACAGAAACTTCGCGCTTGTGACCGTCAGCAACTACGGGAAGGGTCCCGTCATGGACGCCGTGAGCCTCCGCTACACTTCCCACCTAGAACTCCTGGGTAAAACCTTATGGGCTCTTTTCCCTGCGGGCCATTAACCTGAATTCTTCAGTTGAACTGAAGAATTCACCCTCCCATCACTTGACCCAAGTGAGGGACAAGTCCGGGCCTCACTTTGCCGCATAGCCAGCCCAAAGATGTTTAGCGGCCAAAGTGAGGGGTACCCCTCACTTGCCAGACATCTGCTTCTGCGATGTCTATTCTGGCAAGTGAGAAATTCAGTTGCACTATTTTGTTCATGATTCTAGGACGATAAATGTAGTGCAACTGAATTTTTCGGGTTAATTTTTTAAAGACGGAAGGCGTTATTTAAAAAAAGATTTAATGGTTTCGTGGAGTTGGGTGGAGGAGATGGGTTTTTGAAGCAAGGCGCTGACCCCGGAAGCCTTAATCTCTTCGATGTCTTTGGAGCTTGTGGCCGCCGTGATGGCGAGAATTTTTGTGTGTTTCAGTTCCGGGTCGGAACGGATAAGTTTAACCACCTGTCGGCCGTCCATATCCTTTAGGAATATGTCCAGCAGAATGATGTTCGGCCTGAATGATCGAGTTAAAAATCCCGCCTCATAGCCCGAGTTGGTGGTTTTAAGTTCTAGTTCGGAGTCCTTTCCCAGAGCCCGCTGAAAAAAACGCAGCTGCATGGGGTTGTCTTCCACAATGAGGATCCGTATGGTTTGAGATTCCAGAACATTCAGCGAGATTTTGTTTTTCTTTAGAAATCCCTCCGCCTCTCCGCGGCTGATCCGGTAGTGCCCCCCCGGTGTTGTGGAGGCTTTTAACAAACCATGTTCAATGGCACGGAAGATCGTGGTGGGACTAACATGACAAAACTTGGCGATCTGACCCGTGGTGTAGTACTGCTTCTTTATTGCAGGGATTGGGTTGATTGTAGCCAATGGCATGAAATTGCCTTCTATAATACTATGATACTATTTTTTGAGCACACTCAAACGCTTCCCGCAGAACTTCCCCGAATCCCTCTCCGCAGAGCTTCGAGGACCAGCGGTCCCCCGGAGGGCTAGCGGCATAAAAAGTCATTATATTTTCAGCATAATTTATATATACCCTATCTTCATTTTTACATCATGTAATCTTCATCTTAGTTGTCTATACTATTCTTGCAGTCCAGAGTTTTCTCCTATTAATTAAAAGTCGGTTTGCGGGGGGAAAAAATATGAAAAAGCTGATCAAAGGTATCGCAGCAGGATGTTTGGCCGTGGGGCTGGCTCCGCAGGGTTGGTCTCAGACCACAGTATCCATCATTTCTCCCGCAGATGGGGCGACTATTTCTGGGGTGGTGACCGTGATGGGGACTGCCTCCGATTCGATCGGGGTGGCTGAAGTCCAGATCCAGATAGACGCGGCCGCCCCCGTCTTTGCCTCAGGAACAGAGAATTTCAGTTATATTCTGGATACCCGAAGTCTATCAGAGGGCAGTCACGGCATTAAGGCCACTGCTTTCGGGCTGTCGGAGCACGAAGGGGAACATTCCATCACGGTCACGGTTCGCAATGTGGATTCCACACCCCCCTCCGTGACCATCACGTTTCCTCCTGAAGGGGCTACGCTGTCCAGTGCTGATTTAACCGTTCTCGGCACCGCCTCGGATAATGTAGGAGTCACCCTGGTAGAAGTCTCAGTAGACAGCGGGGCTTTCGCTTCTGCTTCCGGGACCAACAGTTGGTCTTTCGGTCCAGGTCCTCTGTCCGAGGGTTTTCATACCGTTGCCGCCAGAGCAAAAGACGCAGCGGGCAACATCAGCCCGCTTTCCTATAGAGACTTCACGATCCGTCTCCCTGACACCACGCCTCCTACGATATCCATTACCTCTCCTGCCAATGATTCTACGCTCAGTGGGCCTTTTACGGTTTCGGGTACAGCCGCGGACAACGTGGGGGTGACGAGGGTGGACGTATCGATAGATAGTGGATCCTTCACCCTAGCTTCTGGAACCAATAACTTTTCATTCGCGGTAGGCGCTTTGAGTCTCGGCGGCCACCGTATCACCGCTAGGGCGCGGGATGCGGCAGGGAATGAGGGATCAAACAGCATTTTGATCAATGTCGTGGCTCCACCGGACACCACGCCTCCTACGGTTGCTATCACTTCCCCGGCCAATGGAGATACGGTGTCTGGAACCATTTCTGTGAGTATCTCTGCCACGGATGATGTGGGGGTGACGAAAGTCGAGCTATATAAGGATGGGTCCTTATTGGGGCTGGGGGCTGCTGGGCTTACCCCAAACTCCTACACAGCATCATGGAATACTCTCCTGGAAAACGATGGGCCTCATAATCTTTTGGCGAAGGCTTACGATGCCGCCGGCAATATCGGCACAAGCGCTCCCGTTTCTGTGAACGTCAAGAATGAAACACCCCCTCCTCCACCGCCACCTCCCCCGTGCGGTTTCTTGACCGACACTCTCTCATCTATCAAGGAAATAAGCCTCTCGGGAAAGGCAACTGTGATTGGCTCTGTGCAGTCTGAGGAAGCCTTTGAGGGAAGAGGTAACATCTATGTCTCTGGGGACGTGACAGCCCCTAGGGTGACCCTGACCGGAAACTCTTCCATCGGAGGGACGGTGATCAACGCCAAGGGAACGATCCCCAGCCCGCCATTTGATCTGGCGGCGGCTTTTGCCTCGGCTCAGGCAAACAATAATAACGCATCCATCCCCTCTAAATTTTTTGACAAGAGTAGGGACAAGAGTAGTCTGGATTTGAACGGACAGGCTCAGCTGACCCTGGCCGATGGGACATATTATTTTACAGGCATGAATCTGAGCGGCCGGTCCGGACTTTCCGTATCCGGGAAAGTCACCATATTTCTGCAAGGCTCTCTCAAGATCAGCGGTGGAAGCCGATTGAATGAAGGGGGTGCTGAGGGGAGTCTGATGATCTTTATGGATCGCGGGGATGTGGATGATTCGGGAAATTCACGGGCTGCCTATAATCTCTACGCTCTTCAGTCCAAGGTAAAAATAACAGGCCGGGGTCAGCTCATCGGCTCCATCGTCGCGAAAGAGGTTAAAGTCACTGGGGACGGAACGGTTTTGCAGTCCAGCTGTCGAGATACTCAATCACCCACGGTGACCATTGTGTCTCCTAAGGATGGGGCTAGAATTAAGAAAAAGAGCCGCGTCCCCGTTAACATTTCGGCTCAGGACAACGTGGCGGTGAGGCGTATCCAGATGTCCATCACGCGGGTCAAGAAGCACGGGCTAACCCACAAGAAGTTCAAAAAGTCGGTGTGGATCGTTCCCCCCGCCTCCCGCGCCAGCGTCACACTGGTTTGGAAGGCCAAGAAGAAAGGGGTCTATATCCTCCAGGCTTTGGCGATAGACACTTCAGGCAATGTGGGCTACTCCAAAGAGGTGCAGGTGAGGGTGGTCAAGAAGAAAGATATGGTGGGAGTGCGTCGGGTGGGAGACGGGATGACATACCTTTCGGCGGAGGACCGGGCGGATGACGCACAGGAGGATGAGGACACGGACGAGGATGAGGAGATTTTTGACGAGAATGATCCTGCGCTTAGTGTTATTGAACCTGGGGAAACGACAGATTCGGGCGATTCAACAAGGTCCAGACCTCTTCTGGTAAGTCCCAACAGCGGTAATCAGGAGCTCGTGTTTGATGCGGCGGTGTCGGAAGTGAAAGTGATGGATCTCACGGGGCGTGTATTGATGCATCGCAGTCGGGATGGAAACCCGCAGATCCTCATCACCGTTCAAGAAGATGGCCGTTTGAGGCTTTCGACTGGGCTTGCCTTGATTCAGATGAAGAGCGATGATGGGGAAAGGGAAACGCTCCAGATGGTTCCTGTGGTCATTGCCAAATGACGATGATCGCAAAAACTAAGGCTTTCTAGGCTTATCTCGGTTTTTGTCCACAATACAGAAAAAGCCAAAAGGTTTCTGAGATTCATTTCTAAGTTGGTGAGTCTGCAGGGAACCCACATATCCGATATCCATCGTTTTTAAAAGAATCTTTTCCTTCTCCCGCGCCAAGATTCCTTTTCCGCGCACGCAGATGACCGTGTGGTCATGGACGTGTTTTTCCAAGCTAGTGTACCCCCCCGGTTGAATCTCGAAGTAACGCAGTTCAAAAGAAGTTTTTTCTCCGTTTTTACCAATCAATTCATGCCGGCTCACTTCACGAAAAGGGAGTTCCTGGGTAGGTTTATACTCCGTGGGAGAGCGGCCCACCCAGTGGAAGCTTTTCTCGAAAGGAAGATGGTACAAAAGCTCCCGCTTGGCCCCATTTCCAGGAATTTCGCAGGCAGAGGCTAAAGCCGTTTCGGGCGGTTCTAGGCGTTCGCGGAATTCTTTTTGGATCAGGCTCATAAACTTCTCGGTGGAGCGGCGAAGGTCTTGGGAGTGCATGAGCAGCGCCCCACCGATCAGAAACACGGATGGCTCCCCATAATCCTTCATCAATCCAGGTAAGTTCTCTAACCGCATGCCTCCAGCCGGAGAAGGGAAAGAGGGTCGAAGGTTGTCCCAGGGCTCCTGAAGTCTTTGGGCAATGGCGAGACACTCTTCGCGCGTCATGGAGAAGCGGCCGCCCACATTGGTGTACACCGAGATATCGGTTCCGATGAGACGAAATATTTTTCCGTAAAGGATACTGGGGGGAATGCCGTGGTGGGTGTCCTGAAAGTGTGTGCCCGTAAAAGAAGGGTGGGCCATGATGATCAATGGATATCGAGCCGCGATGGAGCGCACGGACTCTAGCCCCATGATCATGGGACAGATCAAAATGCCACGGATACCCTTTTGAACGATGAATTCTAAATAGCGATCCAAATCTTCCAGGGGGGCCGAGAGGATGGGGAAGTAGAGGGTTTTCCTGCCTGTTCGGGAATTGATTTCCTCTGCCGCATAGTGGCAGGCTTCCGCTCTTTCCCGAAACGCCGCAAAATCCCGGCTGGGCAGGTTCTGATCATCCTTAATGATGTCCCCGCCCCCCAAGGCGAACTCTTTGACGATCTCGGCCATCTGCTTGACGGGAGTCCCATTGGGCTTCACCGCGGTGGCCAAGAGCGGCCGTCCAAACACCCCCAGAATTTTTCGGATGCCGTCTATCCCATAATTGGGACCTTTAAAACGAGAAAGAAGATCTTGCGGGAGATGGAAATCGGTGAGCAACACTCCTTTCTGAATAGAAATATTTCCGTAGATGAGATTGATCAGTTGGGGGAGTTGGAACCCGGAAAGGTGTGTGTCGTAGCTAAGGCGTACTTCAAAACGATCCTTTTGAGAAGGGACGGGCTCGATCTTTTCAATCTTGCCGATCACGTTTTCCTGGATGTGTGCGGAAAGAGGGGAATCCTCCGGCACTTCCACCGTCTGCTCAAAGGTGATGTAACGGGTGAACTTTTCTATCTCTTGAGCCGGACAAGTGATGCGGTAATCTACCGTGATTCGGTTAGGCATAAAGGGGAGAATCTATTTTACAAAATCGCCGCAGATCTCGGAAGAAAAGAAGTCTTGAGATTTTCTAAAATATCGCTATGCCCTCTTCAGCCAGATCTTCTTCCAAGCCCGTGCTGGTTTATGATGGGGATTGCGGGTTTTGTCGGTACTGGGTTCGGCGCTGGCAGTCTTGGACTGGGGATCGGGTAGAGTACGCTCCCCTTCAAGAGGCGTCCGCGCAATTCCCGGAAATCCCGCGGGAGAAATTCATTGCCGCGGTGCAGTTGATTGAGCCGGGGGGGCAGGTGCGGAGCGGGGCCGCGGCAGCTTTTCGGTTATTATCTTATGTGCCTGGGTGGGGCTGGGGATGGAATTTGTACCAACGCGTACCGGGCTTTGCGCGGGTGAGCGAGTGGGTCTACCGGCTCGTGGCGGACCACCGCACTTTTTTCTCGCGGGGAACCTCCCAATATTTCCTAACCCGCTGGTTTTTCTTGCGTGCTCTGGGCCTGATTTACCTTTGTGCCTTCATTTCCCTGTGGGCGCAGGTGGATGGGTTGATTGGTCACAATGGAATCTTGCCGGCCCAGGATTTCTTAAAGGCGGCCCACACCCAGTTCGGAGCGCAGGCCTACCATGCTTGGCCCACGTTGTGTTGGTTGAACTCCAGCGATGCGTTTTTACACGTTCTCTGCGGAGGAGGAGCCTTCTTATCCCTGCTTCTGGTGGCGGGCGTGGCCCCGGGGCCGATCCTGTTTCTGCTGTGGGCGTTCTACCTTTCTTTGACCGCGGTGGGTCGGGAATTTTTGAGTTTTCAGTGGGACATCCTTTTATTGGAGACGGGTTTTTTGGCAATGTTTTTTGCGCCCTGGCCGCGTCCTCCGGGGTACCCCGGAGGCAGGCCCTGGAGGCTTTGGCCTAAATTTTCCCATGAATCTCCTCCTTCTTTGGTGGTGTTGTGGTTGATGCGATGGCTTCTGTTCCGGCTCATGTTCCAGTCAGGCTCCGTGAAGCTCTTGAGCGGCGATGTATCCTGGAGAAACTGGACCGCGTTGACCTACCACTACGAGACCCAGCCTCTGCCCACTTGGATCGGTTATTACGCCCACCAACTGCCGGTCTGGTTCCATCGCTTTTCCGTGGGGGTGATGTTCGGCATAGAGCTTGTGGTTCCCTTTCTCATTTTCTTCCCTCGCCGAGTTCGGCTTGTGGCATGTGCGCTTCTGGCTTTCTTTCAAATCCTGATAGGACTGACGGGGAACTACTGTTTCTTTAACCTGCTCACGCTGGCTCTCTGTCTGCTTCTTTTGGATGACGCATTTTTGAGGGGAGCCATCCCTAAAAACAGGGCAGCACTTTTTTCTTTTCCGGAACCCTGCCGCCCGCCGAGTTGGCGAGCCTTGCTCGTGGTTCCCTTGGCGGCCGTGGTTTTATGGTTGAGCGCATTACAGATGTACGGCAGATTTTCGGGAAAATTGCCTTCTGTGGGCATGTCCCTCTACCGAAATCTTTCTCCCTTCTACCTCACTAACGGCTACGGACTTTTTATGGTGATGACCACGACCCGTCCCGAAATTATCGTGGAGGGAAGCACCGACGGCAAGGTCTGGATCGAATATTCCTTCAAATGGAAACCGGGAGACCCTGGCCGCCGTCCTAAATTTGTGGAACCTCACCAGCCTCGCCTGGATTGGCAGATGTGGTTTGCCGCGCTGGGAAGCTACCAGAACAATCCCTGGTTCATGAATTTTCTGGCGCAAATTTTATTGGGATCTCCGGAAGTTTTGTCTTTGCTGGAGACAAATCCTTTTCCTCATTCGCCCCCGCGCTACCTGCGTGCTTTGCTCTATGAGTACCACTTCACACCCTTGGCCGAGAAGCATGCTTCCGGCCATTGGTGGAAACGGGAACTCAAGGGGCTCTATTGCCCCATTGCTTCCCTAAAATCTGACCCCTGAGTTTTCGAGTTGCTGAAAAATTGTGGAACGGGAGAGGGGTATGCTAAAATGGACCCCTTACCCATTCCATCAAGGGAGGAAATATGAATAGAATAATTGTTTTATTGGCGTTTGTTATTGCCCATGGAAACCATGCTTTCGGTGAAGAGAAGAAGCCTGGCTCTTCCCAAGCTTCTCCGGCCATGACGCAGGAGATGATAGGGAACATGGCCAAGTTTTCCGGTCCCAACGAAAACCACAAACGCTTGGATCCTTTTATTGGAAGGTGGAATGCGGTCGTCTTGTGGTGGATGGCTCCCACCTCAAAACCCGAGGAGATGAGGGGTATTCATGAAAACCGCTGGATTATGGGGGGCCGTTTCATGCAGCAGAGAACCAAAGGTGGGACCAAAGACCAACCATTTGAAGGCCTGGGGTTTACCGGGTATGATACGCTTAAGGGAACGTATGTTTCACTGTGGCTCGACAATATGGGAACCGGCATAATGACGGCCACGGGTGAGTTTGATGCGGCCACTCAAACATTTAATGAAAAAGGGACTATGGGAGATCCCATGACAGGAGAAAAAGAGAAACCTTTCCGCTCAGAGTGGAAGGTGGCGGATAAAAACCATTTTACCTACACCATGTACACCGCGGTGGCCGATGGCAGCGAATTTAAGGCCATGGAGATTCAGTACACCCGAGCCCGATAGATTAGAACCTATCCGAAAACCCCATTCCGGGCCTGCAACTTCTGCTTCCGGCCTGCG
>JACQJM010000261.1 GCA_016205045.1 Elusimicrobiota bacterium
CAGGTCCAATTTCTGGAGAATGTAGGGTGCGTTGGCTTAAGAGTGTAATTTTAGGAACGATTTTAGGCGGAATAGGGGGAGGATTTGTGGGATACATTATGGTTCCAGATATCGTGGCGAAAGCCTATCATGGAGTGCCGACAATATGGCACGATTTGGGTCCTTTGCTTTTTATTCCGGTCTGGATAGGCGCTATGATTGGATTTGGGTCTAAGGTGTTCAATATTCCTTTTATGGGCACTCTTTTGACCGTGGCGGCGGGGATGTTGGCTGGTTTTCTGGCCCCCACACTGCACGAGCAATTTTTTGGGCAGGGTCCTTTCCCTACAGGTTTTTTGGGATATCCCCGAATCTACCAGTTCCTTCTGATATTTTTAGGAGGGGTGGGAGGGGCATTTTGGCACGCCACGATAGGTAAGTTTATATAGGTAGTAAGTAGAAGGTAGAAGGTAGTAGGTAGTAGGGGGTATAAGGAGAATAAAATGGCGAAGGCATCTATATTAGAAAAACCGGAATTTTCCAAGGACATTTTGTCGAGTTGGACCGCGGAAGAAGTTTTGGAAGCTCGCCAGAAACATATTCTTCCTTCCACGTTGACCTACTACACCAAGCCCTTGATGGTCTCTCGGGCTGAGGGAGCCTATCTCTATGATGAAAAAGGCAAGAAGTATCTGGATGCTTTTGCCGGAGTGGTCACTGTTTCCATTGGCCACTGTCATCCCCATTGGGTGAAGAGAATCCAGTATCAAATAGGGACTTTCGCTCATTCCACGACGCTGTACCTTTACCCTCAACTTGTGGAATTTGCCCAAAAGCTTATCAAAATGGTCAAACCCGCAAATCCGGCCTTAGACGTCTGCTTTTTCACAAACGCCGGGTGTGAAGCTAACGAGTTGGCAGCCATCTTGGCCAAGAACTACACGGGAAGATCTGAATTTTTGGCCCTGCGCCACTCTTTTCATGGGCGGACATTGATGGCGATGTCTTTTACCGGGCAGTCTCTATGGCGTCACTCCATGCCCTATGTGTTTGGAGTGTACCATGCCCCGGCCAACTACACCTATCGCAGGCCGGAAGGCACGACCCCCAAACAATATGCCCACTGGTGTGCTGACGAAGTAGAGGAGATCATCAAATACTCCACCTCAGGAAAGATTGCGGCTTATATCGCCGAGCCTATTGCTGGGTTCGGGGGAGTCATCGATCCGGAACCGGATTACTTTCCGCGGGTGTATGAGATCGTGAAAAAGCATGGCGGGCTTTTTATATCGGATGAGGTTCAAACGGGAGTGGGCAGGACCGGAAAGAAATTCTTAGGGATAGAACAGTGGGGGGTAAGGCCGGACATCGTGACCATGGCCAAAGGGCTGGGGAACGGATATCCCTTGGGAGCGGTGGTCACCACTCGGGAAGTGGCCGAATCTATGCGCGGCAAGGTGCATTTCAATACATTCGGGGGAAGCCCTGTGGCCATGGCCGCGGGATTGGCGGTGTTGGAAGTTTTGGAAAAAGAGAAACTCCCCCAGAATGCAGCCGAGGTGGGAGGATATCTTAAGCAAAAGCTTCTAAAGGTGATGGAGAACCAGAGTCTGGTGGGAGAGGTGCGGGGAAAAGGGCTCATGCTAGGGGTGGAGTTGGTCAAGGATAAAAAGACCAAAGAGCCTGCTTCGCAGGAACTTTTGAAGGTGATGGATCTTGCCAAAGAAAGAGGATTGGTTTTGGGCAAGGGAGGGATGGCCGGAAATGTTCTGCGCATCAAACCCCCTCTTTGCATCACCAAGAAAGAGGCCGATTTCATCGCGGAAGTGTTGGAGGAATCTCTTAAAAGAGTCCGGTGAAACCCATTCTCTCTTTTTTTCTGTTCAGTATATTGGGTTCATGTATAGTTTGGGCTCAGTTCGGAGATCCATCCCGTTAAGCAGATAGAAATTTTATCCCGTCCCTCTACTGTCCCGGCTGCCTCCGATCCCGAAGAAGAACCTCGTCGCTAAAATTTTTAGGTCCTTAGGACCAAACTCTTGTAGGTCTTTTTTCCTGATCAAAATACCCCGAAGGCCTGTGCCATTCTTCCCTGGGTAAATATAAACTGGCTTATCTCAATCTTGCTGTCTGTCCGGCAGGGAAATGGATCATGTTTTGCTGTTTCCTGTATAGCGAGAGGGGGACAGTTCCAGAGGGCTAAACAACTGTGGACCTATGGTAAAAAAGGCACTTTTTCTAGCATCTGTTCTGGCCGCCTCATTTTCCTCTGTTTCTATTATTTCTGCTGCAGGATTCTCTCCTTCCCCTTCGATTCGTCCTGCGTACTTGTTTTCTCCCGCTCCTCAGGCTTTTGGAGCTGTTTTGGAGTGTTTACACGCCACGCCTCTAGGCCAGAAATATTTAAAAGGTCGATTCTGGACTTCCCTCCATCAACGTGGCCCAGGCAATTGGGCCAATACAACCGCTCCACTCTACGATTACCTCTCCCGGCATCCCGTGCTGCCTTCCCGATTTTTAGAACCCTTAAATGCCATTGCGTCGCTGCCTGAGAAAGAACAGCCCAGAGCGGTCAAGCAATTAGTCGATTCTTTGAGCGAAGATGAGAATCGTCAGGTATTGAGCGCGTTTGTGCAAGCGCATAGACAGGTCACCCCAATAGTTCAATGGAAGGCGGCCCGGCTGGCCGAAGCAGTAAACAGCATTCCTTTTCATCTGCAAAGGTCTTATCTGCTCCTCATTCAACTGGAGGATTTGACGATTTACGGTCGTGAAGTTGAAGAAAGTTTCAGGGTGATAAAGAAGCAGTACACGAAATCTATTTCCCATAGCCTAGGGAAGTCTATGGATCCCGATCAGACCTTGAGTGGGAGTGCTGGTCTTTCCTCCGTTTTGGAGGTTTCAGGGAAAGAAAGAGCATCGGTTGCGGGCGCTACCGCAGAGCCCATCTCCCTGCCTGATTCATCGGGCCGCTCTCAAGGCCACCCAATGTTGTGGCAAAGGGTTTGGGCTCTGTGGGAACGATCCCAGCTCTATAAGCCCGTAAGACAAATTACCTCCTGTCCTTTGCAGTTTCAAATGTCTTATGAAGACGTTTTTTTTCAAACGGCCGATGGGGTGAGACTGAATGGTTGGTATATCCCATCGGCAGACCCTAAAAACAAAGAGACCATTCTTGTCTTCCACGGCAACGGGGAAAATATCAGCGGACACATAGAGGATCTAAAGCTTTGGCATGATCTGGGCTTGAACGTGTTTGTTTTTGATTACCGAGGTTATGGGAAGAGCAGGGGAAAGCCCAGTGAACAGGGAATTTATCAAGATGCCCTTGCCGCCTATCAGTATGTGGTCGAGGAGAAAAGAATCCCTCCGGAAAAAATGATTTTGTTCGGGGGGTCCTTGGGAGGCGCGGTGGCCATTGATTTGGCGACCCGGGTGAAAGCGGGAGCCCTGATTACCTATAACACATTCACCTCCGTGGTGGATATGGGGAAAAAATTATTTCCCTTCCTTCCCGTTGAGCGCCTCATCACCCAGAGATATGAATCCATCAAAAAGGTTCCAGGATTGAAAATTCCTTGGTTGATTCTGCATGGCCGTGGGGATCGCTATGTTCCCTTAAGCCACGCCGAGAAGTTATTTGGAGCCGCGCCCGAACCTAAGGAGATGGTCGTTCTTTCCACCACTCACTTAGGTTCTATCGCCGATGATGCCCCCCTGGGGGGCCCTCATATTCGCTCTTTTCTAAAGAAACATCTCTCCTCTTACCGTGATCCTATCCCTCTTTTGCAACGAGAAAACTCACCTCAGGTTGTATTTCTTGAGGAGAATGATTCTATTCCTGCCGCGATGCCCAAGCGGAAGGTGTGGCCCTGGAATAAAAGACTGTCTCGAGAATTGGTGTCTTCTGTCGATTTAAATGTCGAACATCAAGCCGGCAAAATAGAACCTACTCGTTCCGGGACATTCCAGTTTGCTCTTTTGGCGGACTCGGGGGCCTCAGGTTCTTGGTGGGGCCGACTTTTAAGTCCTAACCGTGGTTTCTTTAGGAGAGTTCTTTCGGCTGTAAGGCAACACCCCATTCAATTTTCCATCCATATCGGGGATCAGACCCCCAAAGGAACCCTGCGATGTTATGGGCTGTTGCTGGAAGAGCTGAAACGTTCTGTTCGTTGGGCCTATTTAGCGGTGATAGGAAATCATGACCGCAGCAGAAATCAGAGGGGAGAGGACAATCTTTTTAAGTTTCTATTCGGACGAACCAATTACTATTTTGATTATGAAGGTTTCCGCTTTGTCTTTTTAGATACTTCCACCAATAAATTGTCCTCACTCCAACTCGATTGGTTGGATAAAGTTTTGGACACCTCTCTTAAAAAACTGATTTTTACCCACTCTCCTCCTTCTGTTCTCAAGGACGCCCAAATTCAATTTTGGGGAACTCCCTACCCGCGTCGGTCGGCGAAATATCTCTTTGAGACGCTGGGATTTAAACAAGGATCTCAAGCCTTTGTTGAGGTTCTTTCTCGTCGAGGCGTGGAACGTGTTTACTCGGGGCATATACACTCTTTGCTGTTGTTAAGCTATCAGGGGGTTCAGTATGTCGTGGCCGGATCCAGCGGGTCCCCACCGTACCCCTTTCCACTTCGCAATTCGCTCACGGGTTTTATTCTGGTTCGAATAAGTCCTCAGGGAATTGAAGAAACCGAACATACCTTGGAAGGTCAAGTCATCAGACTCTCCTCTCTTTGGAATTC
>JACQJM010000271.1 GCA_016205045.1 Elusimicrobiota bacterium
GAACAGTAAACAGTGAACAGTGAACAGAAGGGGCAGCAAAATAAAATCCTGCGGGCTGCTGGTAAAAAGTTTCTGAGGATTGGTTTTTTGTTTCTTAAATTTCATGTGTTATTCTCCTTTGACCGCTGATCACTAATCACTAATCACTGTTCACTGCCCTTAGAGTTACCGGTCACCACATTGACTAACCGATGAGGAACTACCACCACCTTGCGGATGGGGTGCCCAGAGGCCCAGTCCCGAACCTTCTCTAGAGCCAACACCTTCTTCTGCACCTCTTCTTCCGAGGCGGCTGCAGGAATTTTGATGTGTGTCCTGACTTTTCCATTGATCTGGACCGCCATTTCGATTTCTTCCTGCACCAAATATTGCGGGTCGGGCGTGGGCCAAGTTTCTAGAAACACAGATCGCCTATTCTCCAGCTTCTCCCAAATTTCTTCAGCGAGGTGAGGCGCGAAGGGAGCCAGAAGCAAAGTCAGGGAGCGAAGCGTCTGCCGGGAGGTGGCGTCCCCCAGAGAGGGGTAGGCATAGAGGGTGTTGACCAGCTTGTGCAGTTCGGCGATGGCGGTATTGAAGCCGAAGCGCGTCATGTCTCGGGAAATTTCTTGTATGGCTTGGTGCAGTTTGCAGAGGAGGTCCCGAGAGTGAGAGGATTCTTGAGGAGAATTATTGAGAATTTGCTCCATCAGGCGCCACACGCGATTCAGAAATCTCCATGCTCCTTCCACCCCTTCCTCCGACCACTCCAGGCTTTGTTCCGGGGGAGCCGCGAACAGGATGAACAAGCGTGCGGTGTCCGCCCCGTACTGATCAATAATCTCTTTGGGATCCACCACGTTTCCTTTGGATTTGGACATGGCGGAACCCCCCAGGGTGACCATGCCTTGAGAGAGCAAACGGGCGAAGGGTTCCGGTCCTTTAGCCAGGTTCAGATCTTTCATGGCCTTGTGGAAAAATCGAGAATAAATCAGATGCCCACAGGCGTGTTCAATCCCCCCGATATACTGGTCCACGGGTAGCCAGGCTTGCGCTTTTTCAAAAGAGAAAGGTTTTTCAGCATTGTGTGGGTCTAAATATCTTGCGTAATACCAAGAAGAATCCACAAAAGTATCCATGGTGTCCGTTTCTCTTTCGGCGGTGCCTCCACAGCGAGGGCAGGTGGTTCGCACAAATTCCACCACTTTTTTTAAGGGAGATTCTCCCTGACCGGTATACTGTGCCCCCTTGGGGAGGAGAATGGGAAGATCTTTTTCAGAAACAGGCTGGAGGCCGCAACTTTCACAGGTAACCATGGGGATGGGGGTTCCCCAAGCTCTTTGTCTGGAGATCAGCCAGTCTTTTAGGCGATAACGGATAACCGGTTTAGCTTTTTCTATTTTCTCCAGATGTTGCACGATTTTGTGTTTGGCGTTCTCTGAAGAGTGCCCATCGAAATTCCCGGAATTCATCAGAATGCCGGGCTCTTCAAAAGCTTCTCGAAGTTCTTGGGGTGGAGCGCCTGCTTTCCCAATCACTTGCCGGATGGGCAGATGGTGCATCTTGGCGAAATCAAAATCCCTCTGGTCATGGGCTGGAACGGCCATGATAGCTCCGGTCCCGTACTCCATTAGGACATAATTGGAAATCCAGATAGGAATTTTTTCACTGGTTAACGGGTGAATGGCATAAAATCCCGTGAAGACTCCCTTCTTGGACCCGCCGGCAGCCTCCGTTCTCCGTTGCAGAGGAGTCAGGCGCCTGGAGTCGCGGATGAAATTCTCCACCTCGGCTTTTTTCTCAGGGACAGCGATAGAGACAGCCAAGGGGTGTTCGGGGGCCAACACTAAGAACGTGGCCCCGTAAAGGGTGTCGGGTCGAGTGGTGAACACGGTTAAGGAGGGTTTTTTCCCTTCAGGGGCGGCCGCAGTCAGCGGCTCGGAATCTGCGATATCAAACTCGATTTCTGCTCCTTCCGATCTTCCGATCCAGTTTTTTTGCATGGTCAACACCTGTTCCGGCCAGCCTTGGGCCAGGTGAGCATGGTCCTGGAGGAGCCCCTCGGAATAGGCGGTGATTTTGATAAACCATTGCTCCAAATCTTTGAACACCACCTGAGAATCACAGCGCCAACAAGTCTGTTGAGGGGTTACTTGTTCGTTGGCCAGCACCGTTTGGCATCCTGGGCAAAAGTTGACGGGAGATTTTTTCCGGTAAGCTAGGCCCTTTTTGTAAAACTGAATGAAAAACCACTGATTCCAACGGTAGTAATCGGGATCGCAGGTGGCGATTTCTCGCGACCAATCATAGCCGATCCCCCAGGATTTGAAAGAGCTTCTCATGGCGGCAATATTTTGCCGGGTCCAGGTTTCCGGCTCGACTTTATTCTTGATGGCGGCGTTCTCGGCAGGCAAACCAAAGGCATCCCAACCAATAGGCTGCAACACTTCGTACCCTGTCATTTTTCGGTAGCGGCTGAGCACATCCCCAATCGTGTAATTCCGCAGATGTCCCATGTGGGCTTTTCCGGAAGGATAAGGGAACATCACCAGGCAGTAAAATTTCTTGGAGGAAGAGGGGATTTCGGAAGCCCTAAAGAGACCCGTCTCCTCCCAGCGCTTCTGCCACTTTCTTTCAAGTTGGGAAAAAGGAACAGGTGTTTCGGTGTTTGCCATGCCAATAATGAGGGAGAGGATTCTAAATTATACTCATTTTTTAGTAAGGGCGAGCTCTAAGGGCTCGCCCTAAGTCATTGAGAAGCTGATCTTGCTTGTGAAACATCCTGCGGCGATCACGGGGGGTGTGATCCCTATAACCTAGGAGATGAAGGATGCCATGGATGGCTAGGGTTAGGATTTCTTTCAGGAGAGAGTGGCCCAGGGCTTTGGCCTGCTTCCGGGCCTGATCTACGGAGATGAAGATGTCTCCCCAAGGGGTGAGGGGTGAGGGGTGAGGGGCGAGCCTTGAGAATTTTTTCTGACCCCTGACCCCCGACCCCTGACC
>JACQJM010000262.1 GCA_016205045.1 Elusimicrobiota bacterium
CTCCTGCCCACCCGTCAGACTTAAGAAAACATCTTCCAAATTCCTGTCTTCTTTAGACGCCTGTTTTTTAAGCTCTTCCAAAGTCCCCACCGCAACCAATTTCCCCTGTATCATGATCCCCGCCCTGTGGCATATCTTCTCCGCGATCTCTAAAATATGGGTGCAGATAAAAAGAGCCACTCCTCTCCGAGAAAGAGTTTTAAAAATCTCCCTAACCATGCGCCCGCTTTTGGGGTCCAACCCCACCATGGGTTCATCCAAAATAAGAACCTTGGGATCTCTTAAGAGCACGCTGGCCAGAACCACCTTCTGTCTCATCCCATGAGAATAAGACCCCAAGAGTTCTCCCCCCCATTGGGTTAATTCAAACATCTCCAAAAGTTCAGGAATTTTCTTTTTTTGAGTCTCCCAAGGCACACGGTAAAGGTCCCCTACAAACCTTAAAAACTCCGCTCCCGTCAATTTGGGGTACACAAAGGGCTCATCCGGGACCAGGGCCAAACTTTGCTTGGCCTGAACCGATTGGGACACCACATCAAACCCAGCCACCCAGGCCCGGCCTGAGCTGGGGTGGAGCAGTCCTGCAAGCATCTTGACGGTGGTAGTCTTTCCAGCCCCATTGGGCCCCAGAAAACCAAAAATCTCTCCCGGAGGAATTTCCAAGGAGAGATCATCGACTGCCAAAAGGGTTCCGAAACGTTTGGTGAGATGTTGGATGCTTATCAAGATGTGATCTAAACCGTAATCTGAAGAATCTGGGCAGGGTCTTCTACGCGCAAAAGCTCTAAAAATTTCTGGTAACGGTTTTCAATCAAGGAGGAAGACAGCTTTTCGAGACGGCGAGTGCTGAAATCTTCCACCGTAAAAGAGGCCATCACCGAGCCGTGCACCGCAGCCCGTTTCCAGCTCTGAGCATCTTTAAAATTCCCATCGGAGGCTAGATAACCCAAGAACCCTCCGGCAAATGTGTCTCCTGCCCCGGTGGGATCCACCACGTTCTCTACGGGGAATGCGGGAAAGGCATAATACCGCCCTTCCGCTAAGAGAAGCGCTCCATGTTCCCCTTTTTTAATCACGACCACCTCCGGACCCCACTCGGAGAGAACTCTTCCGGCCTTAAAAATATTCTCTTCTTTGGTGAGCAGTCGGGCCTCTTCCTCATTGACGAAGAAAAGATGCACGTGGGCTAGAAGTTCCTTTAATGCCGCGGGTTTGGAGTGGATCCAGAAATTCATGGTGTCGCACGCCACAATCTCCGGACCGGACATCTGGGACAACACCTCCCACTGGAGATCGGGATCGATATTAGCCAGGAATAGAACTTTAGTCTCCTTATGATGGGGTTGAAGTTTGGGCTGAAAATGCTCGATCACATTGAGGTGCGTTTCTAAGGTGTGGGCCTGATTTAAATCTTTTCCGAACTCTCCCACCCAACGAAAAGTTTTTCCTCCCCGCACTACCTCTAAGCCCGTAAGATCAATTTGTCGTGATTCCAAAAATTTTCGGTGGGTTTGAGGAAAATCCTCTCCAATCACTCCCACGACTGAAACCCCTGCAAAAAACCCTGCGGACAAAGAAAAGTAAACCGCCGATCCGCCCAAGGCCTCCTGACTAGATCCCTTAGGAGTTTTTACGCTGTCCAACGCTATAGATCCTACCACTAATATCGATGCCATTTTATATTTCCGATTATTTCCCCTCACCCCAACCCTCTCCCGCAAGGGGAGAGGGGATACGGGGAAGTTCTGATTTAATCCAAAATCGGCAATCCAGCCGGACCCTAAAAACGTCTGGAGCCGGCACTCCCCGATCTTAATCGGGTCCCACAGAAATCCAAAATTGTTAGAGTCCCTTCTCCCTTTGTTCCAGATAACTTTTCACTTCTAATCCTGCCGCGGCCTGTCGCAGAACAAAATTGATGAGATGCACCGCCCTTTCCTGGGTTAAGTCTTGCGTGAATTTATCTTTATCTTTTTCGAAGTTCTTTAAAGAGCCCGTGTTTCTCTGTTTATACTCCGTGCGGATCTCCTCTGGGCTCAATTTGGCGGTCATAAACAGAAGTTGACGCAGCTTATAAGATAGTAAGGTCTTGCGCCGCCACTCCTCATACTCTTCGGGAGTCATGCGATAATAAATCTGGATGGCCTGAAGATACTGACGCTGGTCAAAAGCACCGTTTCTTTGAAACCCTGGATTGTGTTGGATATCGCTGGCAAGTTCCAAATCGGTAACCTTAAGTCCCAACTCTTTGGCTTTTTGGTACAACACCTCCTCCACGATCATCTCGCGCAAGGTTTCCTGTTTGATTTGGGTTTCCAAAGCTTCAGGAACCTCTTTTTTCTCTTCCTTCAATCTCTCGATGGTTCTTGAAACCTGGACCTGGAACCTTTGATAAGGAATCTTTGTTTTACCTACTTCCGCCACCGCCCCGGACCGGTCGGCGCTGTTGAACAAATACCCTCCCATTCCCACAAAAATGCTGATCAAAAACACGGAGATCGTGGAAATGAAGATCGGTCGGCGATACTTTATCAGGTAGGCGATCACGAATTAGTTTTAATTAGGCTTTAACAGAGGCTAGATCTTCCTGAAGAGCTTTCTTTCGATTTTCAGAAATCCCTTTCATGGTGCAATTGCCCTCAAAAAAAGCGCCTTCCTCAATCATGAGCTTGGAGGTGCGAATATCTCCCACGACTTTCCCGTGGGCTAAAATCTCGATACGCTGGGTTCCGGTCACGTTTCCCTGAACGTGTCCCCCCACCACCACGCTTTCCGCGGAGATATCTCCGTGGATGCGGCCGGGTTCTCCGATGATCACCATCTGACCATCCGTAATGCCGCCTTCTATTCTACCATCCACCCGTAAAGAACCCTTAGCGGTGAGCACTCCCTGAAAATAGGCTTCGCGACCGACAAAGGTGACTACTTCGGTTGAATCCACATTCACGGACGACTCTTTCTTAAAAATCCCCATATTCGACCCCCTTTTCTATCTCCTTTCCTTCTAATTTCCCTCCTCCTCAAAAGGAGAACGTCGAGGCTTTAACATTCCGCTTCTTTTTTCTCCCACTTTCAAAAATTTCAGAGGATTGACAGGCTTTCCGTTAAGCCACACCTCGTAATGCAGATGATCTCCCGTGGAACGGCCCGTGGTGCCCATATAGGCAATGGGCTGGCCTCGTTTGACGATGTTTCCTTCCTTCACAAGCACTCGGGAAGTATGGCCATACAGCGTGGAAAATCCGTAACCATGATCGACCACCATCATCATCCCGTACCCGCTGGACCAGCGAGCGACTCGCACCACCCCTTCTGCGGTGGCATACACGGGAGTATCCGCCTGGTTAGCGAGATCTATCCCAGAGTGGAACTCCCCATTTTCGCCTTCTCCATAAAACCCAAAGGGAGAGAAACGATAGCCAAAGGGAGAAGTGATGCGCCCCTCCGTAGGCCATATATTGGGCGTGGATTGGTAAAGGCTCCTCGCATTGGCGACATACCACGCAATTTCTTGAAAACTGGCCAGACGCCTGACGGACTCTGTGTGGATCTCCCTGGCTCTTTTGTGAATCAAGGGTTGCGGGACCTCAGAAACCTTGCCGGACCAAATTCGTTTAAGATCAAACCGATCCTGAGAGAGAGGGCCTCCGATGCCCTCTTCCTCAATAATAGCCTTGCGGCTCTGCATGCCCAACAACAGCCTCAGCCGCTCATCCGTAGTTCGCGCCAACTGCAGGAAATCCCTGGACTGATCTACCTCTTTAGCGAAATAGGCCACCTTGGCCTTCAGCATCTGGTTGTCTGCCTTGGTCACCCAATAATCGAGATGGCGGCCCACCACAAATCCAGCCCAGATGGTCAACCCGGTCCAAAAGAAGAACATAAAGGAAAGGAAGGAAACCGAAAAATGCATTTTCCACAGGGGCCAGTCGGCATGAGGAATGACCAACACCGAAACCTCTTTGGAAAAAACCCGCTTCAATTTATCCCAAATAATCATAATGTAAACAGAATGTTTACTATTTATAGCAAATTTGTAGAGGGGGATTCTCTGTTTTCTACGCGTGTGATCCGAGAACAGGCACGTCCTGGATGGTCGCTCACCTTCATAGACTAACCCCAGAAATAAAATTTGTCAATAGTTCGACACTCTGAACCTTTCCCAGTTTTTTTGAAGTTTTCACCGTAACCATGCGATTACCCCTGTTTTCGGTAAGCGGGGCCTGTCTGGGGTTGCCGCTGCGAAAATCGGTCCGGTGGCCACCGGACCTACCCCTCTCGGGTCGACCTAGAGCGAAATGCGACCCTGCGAGACGGTTTTCTTCGGGCAATCCCCAGCCACCCGCTTGCCCGCCGGAGAGTAGAGCTTGCACAGTAATTCCGCAAAAATTTTGGGAAAGGTCCAGAAGTGAGGGGCTTGACAAATCAAGAGAGGAGGGACATAATTCGGAGACGGGCTGTCCTTAAGGCTCATGAAAAAACAAGTCGCTCTCTGGTCCTTACTTCTTCTTGGTTTGTACGGTCCTACTTCCTCTGCCCCTGCCCAGGAACAAGCCTGTTCCACCGATCCGGAAGCCGACCAATATTTAAACAGCCTCAACAATGAGTTAAATCAATTCCAGGAAGGGCTTGCGGATTCGCCAAACGATCTTAAGACGCTGACCGCCCTTTCTAAGAATTGGGAAGAGCTTAAGAACAAAGTACGGGAAGTTCAGGAAAAGCAAGCTAATGGAGATTGCGTCTCCCCTCTGGCGGATCAGATCACCGCGAACACCAAAAACACTGACCTGAATGTTTTCTATAAAATGGAGGACAGCCTAGGAAGCCTCTATTCCGTTTTAGATAAAAAAATCAATGGGGACCCTCCCGACCTGACAAATCTTCCCCAGGATTGGCAGCAATTGACACTGGAAGAGAAATCCCGGTGGGGAAAGGTGTTTCTGGATCACGAGAAGATTCTCGTTCGGATACGACCGACCGACCTCGTGGTGCTTGTTCTGAAAGGCGAGAACATGAAGGCTCAAAAAAAATCCAAGCAGCGGACCCATCTCGATTTATCGGCCCAGAAATTAGGCGGGGTTCAAGCCAAAATTAAAAATAGCAAGGATAATCCACGTGCGCTCAATGCCATGTATGATGCTAACGCAGCCAAGGGAACAGGATCCTCTTGGGATAGAATAAAAAATCTATATCCCAATTTCTCTTACAACCCTTCCGTAGGAGCTTCCCCTCCTAATCGGAACACTCGATCCACTTTAGCGACGCCGGTTGTGGCGGCACTTTCAACACCTGCTCCCTCTACTCGGCCCCCAAAAACACCCACCTCTGCTTCTGTCCAAGCACCCTCTAACAATCTATGGGAAAAAGCAAAACAAGCCTCTCACCAAGATCTGGCTAAGTGGCAAAGCAGACATGAAATAGAAGCGAAGAAAGCCGAAAGACTCATGCAGGAAAATTGTGGCCATGGGCCTTATGGCGCGGGTGGAAAAAACTCCTGGGACTGCATGAAAGGCGTTGCAGGATGGGGATTTAACAAGTTTTGGGGCGGGGTGGATGTCCTGGGAATGTCTTTCACCGGGAAAGGTGGCGAAAAAGAAATAGGCAAAATGGCTCTGAACTCCTTTCCCCCCACGGCAGTACCTATGGCGATAAATGATTACAGAAATCGCCCCAGCCTGGCCAACTTGGGCTTTGTGGGCCTGAGCGTTGTTGGATTGGGAGAAGTTGGCGCTGTCGCGAGAGCAGGAAAGATTGCGAATGAAGTAGGGGACGTGGCTCGGGCGACAAGAGAAGCTAAAGCGATTTCTGGCGCAGCCAGAGGCGCTGAAGAAGCCGGCCAAGCGGCTCATGTCGCTGGGGAAGCCGCAGAAATGGCGCACGATGCCGGCCAAGCCGCCCGAACTGCCGGGGAAGTGGCGGATGTGGCGCAGGATGCCGGCCAAGCCGGAACCTCCGCCAGAACCGCAAAAGGTGCCATTAGATACGACCCCAGATCTGACCCTAAATTTAGATCCGGAGACCCTGACTATCTTTACAAAGTTCCCCTGGAAGAACGGGCTGTTTTAAGGGCAAACAGTCAATTGTACCATAGCCTTCAAACCAAAATTCCTGGATTTGTCCCCATTAACAACGCCGAACTAGATCAACTAATCCAAAAAACAAGAGCACCTGTTTGGCGGCAGGAAAAATCTGTGGCAGAATGCCTCCAAGCAAGCGCCAAATATTCGGGCATGAAGATGTCGCCAGATGAATTCAAAAGGATGACAGAAGGCTTTGCCACCTCAAGTTTAGCCAGGGCTTCTTTGGGTGCTGCCCCCGAGGTTCTTAATGGCAACGCGATGGTTTTTCGCCGCGCGTCGGACAGGCGTTGGATTTTGATCGATACAGTAAAGAATGAAGGGGTCATTCTTCATCCCAATGGAGATATCTATGGTTTCGTTTCTGGGAACCCTGACAGATCCCTGGATCACTTCATCCGAGAAATTTTGGCCTACCCCATTCCCCAGTAGTTCCACGATTCACAAAGAATATCCTTCAAAATTTATTCATAACCATATATCTAATGCTCCCCCAAAGACCCTTGACAGAAAATCTGGAGGCTGGTAACCTTAAGAAAGGTCCCAGCTGTTTATGATTTCCTTCAGAACCGTTTCTTCTTGGATTCTCTATCTTTCCCTCATTTCTTCCCCCCTCTTCGCCCAAATAAAAGGTGGGGCCCCGGAGTCCAGAACCATACAGGCCTGGAACACCCATCTGACCGGCCTTCCTTCCGCCCAGTTATCTAATTTTTGGGGGATGGGCATTGATCTTAATAATTCCATCTCTCGAGGGGCCTTCCTGCGGGTAATGGACCGGGTTCAATTTGATCCCGCAAAATTGACCACCGCCGTCTCTCCGGAACAAAAGATCGCGGTGGTACACCAAGTCCTCCTGCCCCACACCGCCGAGCTTCTCCAACAAACAAAAACAGGAGGCGATTCTCCCCGAGCCCGCCAAACCTTGACCGCCCTGGAGGACCTCGTTTTAATCTCAGGTGCCCTCCCTGAAACTACGATCCCCCTGGTGAGGGCGGGTGAAAGAGAGTTTCGAGAGAAAGTTCGCGCCGTCCTTGAAAAACGCCTCCAGAAGGCCCGCCATCTGATAGAAGGAGCGGAGGCGGCTTGGGGTACCAAAGAAGACGACGTCACCGCCCATGTCCACACCTCCGCCAGGAAAGAAAGTGGCCATATCAATGAAGACGCGATTCACATCAACTCCGAGAGAGGCTATTTCATCGTAGCGGACGGGATGGGAGGCCACGCGGCAGGGGAAGTGGCCAGCCAAATTGCCAAGGAAGTCATTTCTAAAGAAATTGAGTCCCGCATCACCCCAGAAACCACCCCGGAGGAGGTTGGAAATATTCTGCGGGGAGCTCTCTCCAGGGCCAACCAAGCCATCCTTTCTCACATGAACCAACACCCCCAGACCTCGGGAATGGGCACCACGGTATCCGTAGGAGTCACCGTCAAAGGCTCTAGGGGCCAAGACATTCTCGTTTCGGCCAATGCGGGAGACAGCGGAGTCTTCGTTCGGAGGAACAATGGCAAATTGGAAACAGTTAGCGTGGAGGAGTCTCTTGTCGCACAACAAATGGCCTTCCTCATCGAAATTCTGAGTCAGTCCGGGATGGATGTAGCCCGCATCCAAAAAACAAACAGGATTACCACAGAGGATGTGAGAAAGGCCAGGAAAGGTCTCGAAAACTTGGCAAAAATGGATCCTTTCTTTAAGGATCTTCTGGAAAAGGCCATCGAAAGAAATAGCGACATTGATCTGGCCGCTTATGAAATTCATCCGAGACGCAACGTGGTGGATAATCCACTTGGATCAGACTATTTTGAAATCAGGGATCATACCATTCGGCAAGTCGAGCTGAACCCTGGAGACATTCCCTTCGCGGTTTCAGATGGCGTCATAGACAATCTGGGGTTAAGCCGAATGAAAGCCATCAGCCGCGTTTCCAAGACGCCGCAGGAACTGATCCAGAAACTGGCTGATGAATCCATCCGAATAGCGACCCAACCCAAAAATTCCAAAGAAAGAAAATACCGCAAACCAGACGACATCTCAGGCGCCGCCCTTCTTGTGGAAGGACCGGGTGAAAAGAACCCTTTTTCGACCCTAAAACCTCATCAACCGGAAACGGTGGAGTACAAAAAAACAGGCCCGATCGAAGTGGAAATAGGAGATATGGAACTCCAGATTCGGGCTGTGGAAGACATGCCTTTCGAAAGAATGAAAGGACTCAATTTTCGTGTGGGGTACTTCATCCTAGATCCCACTAATCCCAAAGCCTTCAAAGGCCTTCGGGATGGAGAAACTGTGGAGATCAGCAAGACTTCTCCCCACCGGTTTGATCCCGCCTCGGTGGGTGAGGCGCGTATCCGCATCAGCCGGAAAGGCGACCACATCATCTTGGAGGATTTGGGATCCAAATCCGGAAGCCGGTTTAGGCCCTTGGAGGAAGAAATCCCAGCCATCCAAAATCCCACTCCCCTTAGCCTGGACCCCCTGGGTTCAGCTCAAATAGATAGAGGGGAAGGGCGCATCCTCAACCTTAAGGCAGGGGAGGGGATTCGCCTTGATCTCAAAGGGTGGCAGGCAAAACTCTGGGTCCGCAAAGAACCCGGAGCAAACCGCTTGATCGTAGAATCCGATAAGGGAAATGTGCTCCTGGAACCCGGAGAGAAACTCCCCATAGGCAAACGGGAGAGAGCCCCCGGCAAGTTCATGGTTTTGGACCAACCCGGCATCGCCTCCCAACACGCGGAAGTTATTCTTCTACCCGATGGCCGGGTCCAAATCACCAACCTAGGCTCTAAACATGGAATCTCCCTGCGTCCTGAATTGCCCTTCGCCCCCAGCCATCCCACCAGGATTCACCAACAAACTCAAAACTACTACATCCCGGCGGATGGGCTGCTGGCGATCCGGCTTCCCAGCGGAAAGTACATCCGCGTCCTCCGCCAGGGTCAATACTGGAGAGTGGTTCAAGGAAAAACTGAGCTCACATTAAGCCCCGGTAAAGACCTGCACATAGGAAGAAAACCGGAAGGGGATGGAGAAAAGTTGATCCTCCCTCCCTACGAGGTCCAAACATCGCGCAACCACATGACCATCCGTTTGGGGGAGGATGGCCGGTTAACCGTGACGGAGCACTCCACGTATGGGACAGAACTCAGCCAAGCCCTTCGGGTGACAGGCCGTATCCCGGGTAGACAATCTCAGGTGACGGGAAGAATCTACGCGGTAGATCACGGCGAGGTGATCCGAGTGGATTTTGAAAAAGACCCCGATCTGGCTGAAGTGTACTCCAGTCTCCATAAGCCCACAACCCTAGAAAGGCTCCGAGGGTGGCTGGGATCTACCGCGGAAGAGCAATTTCTCAGGCGCACTTACCACACGATCCAAAAAGAGATTCCCTATTCTTCAGAAAGAGCCGAAGAGCTTGAGAAAGGGAACATAGACCGTTCCATGGTCATCGGCAAGGCTAATCTGAAAGGACGAAAGGGAGTGTGCCGACACCAAGCCCTGGCCTCAGCCGCCCTTTTGGAAAAATTAAAACAAGAAAGCTACCTGTCAGGAGAAATTTATTATGTGGTGGGGAATGGTCATGCCTGGACCGAATATGTCTTCCCAACCGGAAAAAGCTATATATTGGACGTCGCCCAACACTATTTTGGACCTATCGAAGAAGCTAAATTCAGCGGGACATCCGGCAAAGACCTCTACTCCAAATACCAATACGACGCCATGGGCTCCCTGCAGCGCCGCGAATCCCAATCACCCACTCCCCCACATCATCCACCGGATGTCGGACCTGCCAAACCGAGATTGAATGCCCGTGAAGGAGTAGGCGGTCCCTCCGGAAAAATCACCCTGTACAAAGGCGGTCAAACCCACGAATTTTCCATCACCCTGGACCGTCAACCGGAGACCGCGGAGGGAACATTCACCGGCGTGGACGCCCAGGGCAACGGCATTGCGATCGCCACCCCATACTATGTGGGTGTGGAGCCCAAGGGTCTGAGCCCCAAACAGTTACGTGCGAATATGCTCAGACAGGCCAGCGCCGGCCGGAGGCTGCAGACCCTGGTTACATCAGGCGGTTTTCCGGAGAACTTTCACACGGCGGAGCTTCTGGGATTGGGCACCATGGAACCCGCTCTCGCAAAATCCATATTCGGCCGAGAAGAAGAAGTCCCGGTGCTCCTGATGCGCCGCTCCCCTGGCCTCACCCTTTCTCAATGGCTCCTCAAAGGCAGGAAACTAGATCCTCAGGATTGGGAAGGATTTACAAAAGGCATCCGCACGCTACACGAAAAAGGAGTCGTCCACAATGACCTCAACACCGACAACATTCTCGTTTTTGAAGACCCCCGAACCAGCCGCCAACACTTCACCATCATAGATCCTGAGATGGCTAGGTTCCGGGATGAGACGTCCCCTGCAACCTGGAAACAGTATGAGGATCAGGAAAATGAAGAGTTAAGACAGCTAGGGTCACAATTCAGAGACTCTGGAAGTTTCCTGCCCACACACCCAAAGATTCCCTTTCTGAGAGAGAAAATCGAACCGCAAATTTCTCCACCCCAGAAAGAAGCAAGTAAACAAACGGGCAATAGAAGGGTCAGATTTTGATTTGAAAAACCTTCCAAAGCCCTGCGGAATCTAATGCCCACTTCTCTTCGCCTTTTCCAACATCTCTTTCAACTGAATTCTGTAAAGGGCCAGAAATTGCCGATCCTTCTCCCGATTGGAATTCTTCTTTGCTAAAATCAGTTCCGGTAGCCCCCCCACCGGTATTTTGACGCCTTGCACCAGAAAGTACCGGCAGCCTTTTCTCCACTTCTCATAGGGAATCCTCCCCGCATCCGTAACAATGTCCACTCGCAACGAACTCCCCTTTCGAGCTGTAATGACAGCCCTCTGCTCCAGAATTTTGGAAGTCAACCACTGATCGACTTCCACGACAGGCTCTCCGTTTGATTCCAGCTCGCAGCGATTCTTTTCAAGCAAGCGAAGCGTCGCATAGACATTTTTTCCCGTTGGTTGGACCAGGATATCAAGGTCTCGAGTGGAGAATAGAGTGCCCGGATCATCCGCATAGTAATTGATCCCAGAAACACCAATGACAACAAACTTGATTTTATTTTGGGTGAGTTTCTTTAGGAGGGAAGCGTAAGGATTAATGGGCACGAATCCTATTTACGTGGGCCCAAAAATCGTTGTGCCAGTAAAGCGCATCAAGAACAAAACTTTTGTCGCTGCCCGCTTTATTAAAAGACAATTTCATCGCCTGTCTAGCCATCAATTCCAAATCGAGATCATATTTCTTGGAAACTTTCATAATGACTTATGAATTATATCAAAATTAGAGCTCCCCCTCTTTGCTATAATCTCTTACTCATGCAAAGCTCCGAATTGCGTTCCCAATTCCTAAATTACTTCAAAAAACAAGGGCATAAAATATGCCCTTCAAGTCCCTTGATCCCCCAAGGAGACCCCACCCTTCTTTTCACATCCGCCGGCATGGTGCCTTTTAAACCCTATTTCCTAGGCATTAAAAAGGACCTGAATCGCGCCGCCAGCGTCCAGAAGTGCCTGCGCACCACCGATATCGACCACGTGGGCACCACCATAAGGCATCTCACATTCTTCGAGATGTTGGGCAATTTTTCTTTTGGAGATTATTTTAAAGAAGAAGCCATCGCTTGGGGCTGGGGGTTTCTGACAAAGGAAATGAAGCTCCCCCAGGAAAAACTTTTCATCACCCTATTTAAAGAGGATGACGAATCCGCCAAACTCTGGAAAAAGTTCGTGCCCGAATCCAAAATCACCCGCTTGGGTGAGGATAGCAACTTCTGGGCCATGGGTCCCACGGGTCCCTGCGGGCCATGCTCCGAGATTTATTGGGACAGGGGAACGGAGTTCTCCTGCGGACAATCTACCTGCGGGGTAG
Organism: Elusimicrobiota bacterium; assembly: GCA_016205045.1. Classification (GTDB taxonomy): domain Bacteria; phylum Elusimicrobiota; class Elusimicrobia; order JACQJN01; family JACQJN01; genus JACQJM01. Next base: position 12,002 of record JACQJM010000262.1, read on the forward strand.
GCTGCGATTGCGACCGTTACCTAGAAATCTGGAATCTGGTCTTCACCCAATTCGACCGACAGGAGGACGGATCTTTAAAGCCACTGCCGAGAAAAAATATAGATACAGGCATGGGGCTGGAGCGGCTAGCCCTGGTCACCCAACAGAAAAAAACTCCATTTGAGACGGATCTTTTCTGGCCCATTTTAGAAGAAACTTCAAAAATTCTCAAAACCAACCCCCCTGCCTCGCCGGCAGGCAGGCAACCCCTAACACCCTTCGCAGAGCTTCGAGTACCAGCCGGGACCCCAAAGGGGCCCAGCGTGCTAGCCCCTAACCCCTTTCATATTATTGGGGACCACACCCGTGCGGCTTGTTTTTTAGCTGCGGAAGGCATTTTGCCTTCCAATGAGGGCCGTGGGTATATCCTACGACGCCTCCTCCGCAGAGCCCTCCGTTATGGCAGGCTATTAGGGTATCCTGACTCTTTTCTGCACCGATTGGTTTCTCCCACCTTAAAAATATTCTCGGAAGAAAAAGGGATTCAGTCGGCCCAGAAACAGATAGAAGATACTTTCCGCACCGAAGAAGAAAACTTCCTCTCCACACTAGAGAACGGAGAGAGATTGCTTAAAGAAATTTTGGCCAAACCAGGAACAATCCTTCCGGGAGAAGAAGTTTTCAAACTGTACGACACATTTGGATTTCCCTTAGAATTGACGGTCGAGGCCGCCCAAGTCTCCGGGAAAAAAGTAGATTTAGAAGAATATGAGCGAGCCAAAACTAAAGCCCAGGAGATCGCCCGCACCGGCTGGAAAGGCAGCGGGGAGAGGCGCGGAGATATCTACAGTAAGGTTAGCCGTGGGTGGCCTCATTTTGTCGGTTACGAGCTTTTAGACACTGAAACTGAAATTACAGATATCCTGGACGATTCCGGGAATGCTGTTTCCAGTCTATCTGCCGGTTCTCACGGAGAAATTTTCTTTAAAGAAACTCCTTTCTACGCAGAAGGAGGAGGGCAGGTGGGCGATCGAGGCTGGATTCTGGATTCCTCCCGAACTAAAAAGTTAGCGGAGGTGTTGGATACTTATGTCCCGGTCGAAGATTATCACTCGCACAAAATAAAAGCGCTCTCCGAGATCAAAAAGGGGCAGGAGGTTTATGCTTTGGTGAGCAAGGAACACAGACACCCCACCATGTACCACCACACCGCCACCCACCTTCTCAATGAAGCCCTCAGGCGGGTCCTGGGTCCCAATATCCGACAGGCGGGATCTCTGGTGGATGCGGTCCACCTGCGGTTCGATTTTACCTATCCCAAAGCCTTGAGCTATGAGCAAATTAAACTCATCGAGGACATCGTCAACGACGTCATCCGCAAGGATTTTCCCGTCCATAAGCAGGCGTGGCCCAAATCCAAAGTTCAAGAGTGGAAGCCCGCCACGTTGCTGGGAGAAGATTACGGCGACAAACCGCGCTTTGTCTTGGTCGGCAAGAAAAAATTCGAGGAACCGGATTGGCAGAGCCAGGAAAATAAATTCAGCCTGGAACTCTGCGGAGGCACCCACGTTGACCACACCGGCGAGATTCAGCACTTTAAAATTCTCAAAGACTCTTCCATCTCCGCCGGCACACGGCGCATCGAAGCCTTGGCCGGGCCCGCCGTTTTGGAATACTACAAAACCCTTACCCAAAAACAGGTGGAGTCCCTGGGACTCAATTTAAAAAAATTGGACGATGTGGTCGCTGAAATCTTCACCCTCCTGGGAGGTTCCAAGAAAGATCTTTTTGATGGAACTGTTTCAATGATTAAAGACCTTTTTAAAAATTATCAGCAACATGATTCTCTCACCTTGGAGGACCTGCAAGTCCGAGAAAAGAAATTACGAGAAGCTCTGGAAACCGTTATCACCCAGGAAAAAAAATTGAGGCAAGAGCTGGGAATACTCAAACAGAAAGCTTTGTTGACGGCTGGGGACAAAAATATCAAGATACAGGAAATAAACGGGATCAAGCTTTTAAGCCAAAAACTGGAAGGAGTAGATGCCCCCACCCTGAGGGCCCTCTGCGATCGCTGGAGAAAAGAAAACAGCTCCTCGGTTATTTTCCTGGTCAGCACCCAAGAAGAAAAGCTATCTTTTGTAGTCTCGGTGACCCAGGACCTGCTGTCCCAAGGGTTTGATTCGGTGAAAATTGCTAAAAAAGTAGCGGAAAATCTTTCGGGCAGCGCCGGCGGGAGACCGGATTTTGCCCAAGGGGGAGGGAAAGCGGAGCCGGGATGGGAAAAAGTTTTTGATCAGATGCCCGCCCTTTTAAAAAAATAGATGCCCCCTCCTAAAACCAAACGCAACCTGTGGTTGGCTTTTTTAGACGAGGCCAAGGCCAACCGCCTGTACATCGCTTACGCTCAGAAAGCGCGTGAAGAAGGGCATTCCGAGATCGCCAAATTATTCGAAGAAATTGCCGAAGCCGAAACGGCCCATGCCCTCAGCCATCTTCGAGCCCTCAAGGAAATTAAATCCACCTATGAGAACCTTAAAGAAGTGGTGGAAATAGAAGCCCAGGAAGCTCAACAAGTCTTTCCCCGCTTATTAAAGGAAGTACGCAAAGAAGGGGACCCAGAAGCCATCCAAAGCCTAGAAATAGCCATGCATGAGGGAACCGTTCATCTCCAAAAATTCTCTCAAGCCCTTGAAGATCTCAAGAAAAAACTTAAAGTCTCCCCATCGTCTACTCCCCAGCCCACCCCGGTCACCCCTTCCCCCCCTCTCCCACTCGTCAACTCTGAAGTGGGGCAAGAGAAATTTCGCATCGCCAGTTTAGAACGTATTCGAGAGATTGTATTTGGACTCCAGGATGGCATTGTCTCCACCGTGGCTGTTTCTTCCTCCATGATGCTGGCTACAGGACAGACGTTTCCCACCCTCTTGGCAGGATTGGCCTCGGCTTTGGCGGGGACTATTTCTATGTCCTCAGGCACTTACTTGGCTTCCAAATCAGAAAAAGAGCTGCACCAGGCGGAACTCGATAAAGAAAAACAGGAGGTACTGCAAAAACCCGAAGAGGAAGCGGCGGAACTGGTGGAAATGTATCGTCAGGAGGGTTTTTCTTATGA
>JACQJM010000263.1 GCA_016205045.1 Elusimicrobiota bacterium
GGGGAGAGGAGGGGCGAGGCAGGGAACTTAGAACCTAGAACTTAGAACTACAGTTTACGACGTAAGGAGTAAAATGTTATGGCCGTCCCTTTTAAAATGCAGCGGGCTGTTTTCAACCATATTCTCAAGCAAAAAATATCTAGAACTCAGAAATATCCCTTGGTCATGATGTTGGAGCCTCTTTTTGCCTGTAACCTGGAGTGCGCCGGGTGCGGCAAGATTCAGTACCCTGCGGAAATATTAAGAAAACGCTTGACCCCTGAAGAATGTTGGGAAGCAGCCGAGGAATGCGGGGCTCCCATAGTCTCGATCGCGGGAGGAGAGCCTTTGGTGCACCAGGAAATAGAACAGATCATCGAAGGCCTGGTTCAGCGCGGCAAATTTGTTTATCTCTGCACCAATGCCATCCTGCTGGAAAAGAACCTGCACAAATTTAAGCCGTCCGACCATCTAATTTTCAGCATCCATCTGGATGGGCTAGAGAAAACTCATGATCGCATGGTCTGCAAAGAAGGTGTTTATAAAACAGCCATTTCGGCGCTCCGCCTGGCTAAGTCCAAGGGGTTTCACGTGATGACCAATACCACCATCTTTCGCGGTGAAAACTCCGAGGAGTTTCGCGAGTTTTTTGACACGGTCACCGCCATGGGAATTGACGGCATGATGATTTCTCCGGGATACGCTTACGAAAAAGCGCCCGAGCAAGCGCTTTTTCTTCAGAGAGATCAAACCAAATCCTGGTTTCGTGAGACTCTCAAGGACTGGAAGAAAAGAGGGTGGCCCTTTAACCACAGTCCTTTTTATTTGGATTTCTTAGAAGGCAAACGGGATTATGACTGTACCGCCTGGGGAAATCCTCTTCGCAACGTATTCGGCTGGCAAAAGCCTTGCTATCTTATGGCTGAAGGAGGGTATGCCAAAACTTATCAAGAGCTTTTGGAAACAACGGATTGGTCAAAGTACGGACATCGTTCCGGGAACCCCAAGTGCACCAACTGCATGGTGCATGTAGGGTACGAGCCTACAGCCGTCAATGATGCCTTCTCTAGTCCCAAGAAATTTGGCCGCATGGTTCTGGATGTCCTGATCAGCGGTTATTATGCTAAAAATAACAAAGGTAAATTTTCTTCCTGGAGCACGACACCTTTCTCGAAGGACACCCTAACGGAATCTCCTCAAGAAGAAGCATTGACGGAGAAAAATTAGAAGTTAGCCCGATCGTTCTACCTCTATGCAAACATTCGTTACAGGAGCTACAGGTTTTGTGGGAGCCAATTTAGTACGCCTCCTCATAAAGGAAGGCTACCAAGTCAAGGTTCTGGCAAGAAAAAATTCAACGCGTAAAAATCTGGAGGGAATTCCCGTGGAGTTTGTGGAGGGGGATCTTCTGGATCGTTCCTCACTGAGGGCAGGAGTTCGAGGATGCTCTCTTGTATTTCATGTGGCGGCAGAGTATCGCCTCTGGGGAAATCCCAAATCTCTGTACCTCACCAATGTGCAGGGAACTCAAGCTCTCATTGAAGAGGCGTGGAAGGCCGGGGCCCAGCGCATCCTCTACACCTCCAGCGTGGCCGCCATTCCTCCCAGGGAAAATCCACCCGCTGATGAAACTTCTGTCTATCCTGATGTCGCCCCCGTCATTGGGCATTATAAAAAATCAAAGTTCTTAGCCGAACAGGTGGCCCTGAACTTAGCGCGCCAAGGAGCTCCTGTGGTTATCGTCAATCCTTCCACCCCCATAGGGGCCTATGACATCAAACCAACCCCGACCAGTAAGAACCTCATCTTGGATTTTCTACAGAGACGCATGCCGGCGATCTTAGACACAGGATTAAATCTGGTGGATGTGGAAGATGTGGCTCAAGGACATCTCCTGGCCGCTAGACATGGAAAATTGGGGGAACGCTACATCCTGGGCGGTGAAAACCTAACCCTCCAGCAAATTTTCAACCACTTAAGTTCCTTTACCTCCATCCCTGTTCCTCGGTTAAAGATCCCTTACCCCATCGCTTATTTGGCTGGGGCTTTGAGTACAGGACAAGCCTATCTATTCGACTCAGAACCCAGAATTCCTTTGGAGGGTGTGCGGATGGCGCGGCATAAAATGTTTTATGATTCCTCTAAAGCTAAAAAAGAGTTAGGGTATGTTGCTTCTCCCATTCTGCCCGCACTCAAGAGGGCGGTGGAGTGGTTTAGGTCGAACGAATACGCTCGACCGAGGCTAGCGTCTAGAGACTTGAGACTGGGATGATTTTAATAACCACTGCGACACATTGGGAATCAGATCCGATAGCCCGAAGCCTTCACCTAGTTCCAAGTTCCCTGCCTCGCCGGCAGGCAGGCAGGTTCCAAGTTCCAGGTTTAGAGAAATTCGCCTATTTTGGGAGTGTCGGAGAAACAGAAGTGGTTTTGATCAAAACCGGCATCGGGGCTTTGACCACTCAAAAAAAATTGGAGCAATTGGGTTCTCTAGAACCGGAAAAGGTGATCAGCGCCGGCTTCGCCGGGGCCCTGCAACCTCAACTGAAATCTGGAGACATCGTGGTGGACTTAAGAGAGCTTGAATTAGAATGGATCGAGACGGCCA
>JACQJM010000275.1 GCA_016205045.1 Elusimicrobiota bacterium
GGGCTGGCTATGCGGCAAAGTGAGGCCCAGACTTGTCCCTCACTTGGGTCAAGTGATGGGAGGGTGAATTCTTCAGTTTAACTGAAGAATTCAGGCTAGTGCCGCCCTACGCAAGTATACCCCCTGAAAACACATTTTTGCAATAGATTTGACTTCTATGGTTTAATTAGGGATAGAATGTCACTTTTTCCTCCTTTTGATGAGCTCGATCGCGCCATTGCCGGGTGGATGGAGAAATATGGCCATCTATTTCTTCGCATTTCCTTAGGACTTGTTTTCATCTGGTTCGGAATTCTGAAACTTTTTGGAGTCAGTCCCGCCAATGACTTAGTAGCCCGAACCGTTTACTGGTTTTCTCCTGAAGTATTCATTCCCATCCTCGGAGCATGGGAAACCGCCATAGGCATCGGCCTCCTGTTTAGGCCTCTTCTGCGAGCCGCGTTGTTTCTGCTTTTTCTGCAAATGCCCGGGACCATGCTTCCTCTGTTTCTGCTGCCTCAAATCTGTTTCACTCATTTTCCTTTTGCCCCCACCCTGGAAGGACAGTACATCATCAAAAATTTAGTTCTCATCAGCGCCGGAATCGTGGTGGGCGGGACGGTTCGTCATAAACGAGACCAAGGGAAGTTGGAGTAAGAGGCGTCGAATTTGGTTTCAGTCCGCAGCGGTGGGTATCGTAAGAAAAAAAAGAAAAAAAGGCGGGGTTTGGGCGCCGTCGAATAGATCAATATACTTCAACTCTAAGGCGCTGGTCCGCCTTCAGCTTCTCGGCGAAGGAATCGCCGATCCCCGCACCTTTCCCCAGAGCATTCAGGACCGGAAATATACCCTCTTCCATCCCCTTTAATCCACAAAGATACATCATGCTATTCGATCCGGACAGAATTTTCAAAAGCTTCTCTCGGTATTCATACATACGGACCTGAACGTACATCTTGTTTTGCCGGGTCTGAACCTCACTGGAAAAAGGATTGTTCTCCTCACGACTGATGGCCGTGAGATAAGTGAATTTGGGATATTTGACGGCAAAGGCCCGGAACTCATCATCATAGAGGAGGCAGTCCTTATAGGGAACACCCAGGATAAGCCAAACATTCCTTTCGTATCCTTGCTGGAAAAGGTCGATCAACATCCCACGAAAAGGAGCGATTCCAGTTCCCGTGGCCACAAAGATAAAATCGCGAACCCCGAAATCGCCCGGGAGGAGGAAATGTTTTCCCGTGGGGCCGGTCACCTTCACCTTGTCCCCAACCCGGAGGTCACACAGGTAGTTGCTGGCGGCTCCTGGAAGATCCTTTTCACCGGTTTGAGGGTTTTCCCAGAAGTGCCGCGTGACGCACAGGGAAAACGTCTTTCCGTCGCCATGGTCTCCGGTGCTGGGGGAAGCCACGGAGTAAAGACGTGGAGAGTTGGGACGCTTGGTCCTAGAATCAATGCCGGGCGGCAAGATCCCGGCGCTTTGCCCAGGAATGCAGGGGTAGCTCCCGTTGAACTTGAAAACCAGATGGCGAACGTCATTTTTTCTGCCACGCGACTCCGCCGTCAAACGCCTATTTTCAATTACCTCCACCGCCAATGGTGAAGAAATCCTGTACAAATTGATGGGTATGGACTTTTGCGTATTTTCCATGGAGGGTGAAAGTATAACAAATTTCGAAACTTGAAAACTCACTCCCATTTTTATAGGATGGTTCCAATATGAGAATTGGAATCCCCAAGGAAATTTTGCCCGAAGAACGCAGGGTAGCTGTGATCCCGGACACCGTAGCCAGGATGGTCAAAGCCGGCATGGAAGTTTGGGTGGAATCCGGGGCAGGAAAACGCGCCTATTTCTCGGACGAAGAATATCAGCGCTCCGGAGCGCGCATAGAGTCTCGCCTAGAATCGCTGTGGGGGGAAGCAGACGTGGTGTTGAAGGTCCAGCGCCCCATTTTCGATGAGACACGAAAAAGACACGAGGCCGACCTGATCCGGGAGAAAGCGACGGTCATCGGGTTGCTTTTTCCCATGCTCTATCCGGAAATAATTGTGAAATTAAATGCCCGAAAGGTGACCGCCTTTTCTTTGGATTGTCTGCCCAGAATTGCTCGAGCCCAGTCCATGGATGTTTTGAGTTCCATGTCCAATATCGCAGGGTATAAGAGCGTCATTATGGCTGCGGATGCCTTAAAGCGCTTGTTCCCCATGATGACCACAGCCGCAGGAACCATCCCTCCCGCCAAGGTCGTCGTGGTAGGAGCAGGGGTGGCAGGCCTTCAGGCCATCGCCACGGCTAAGAGGTTAGGAGGAGTTGTCACCGCTTTTGACACGCGTCCTGTGGTTGCCGAACAAGTCAAAAGTCTAGGAGCGGAGTTCGTGAGCCTGGACGTTCCTCATGGACAGGCCGAGGACGCTGGAGGCTACGCCAAGGAGCTTCCTCCAGAGTTTTATCAAAAAGAGCAGGAAATTTTGCGCAAGCACACCAAGGATGCGGATGTGGTGATTACGTCCGCCCTCATTCCGGGGAGAAGAGCCCCCATTCTCATCACCGAGGAGATGCTGCGCGAGATGAAACCCGGTTCGGTCATTGTGGACCTAGCCGTCGAGCAAAAAGGGAACTGCACTTTTTCGGAACCGGGAAATGTGGTGACCCACCACGAGGTTACCATCATCGGCACGCTGAACCTTCCGAGCAGAGTCCCGATACATGCCAGCCAGCTTTACGCCAAGAATGTTTTGAATTTTCTCAACCATCTCTCACCGGATGGAAAATCCATTCGCTCCGATAGGAACGACGAAATCATTAAGGGAGCCTTGATTACACTCAATGGTGAGATCGTCCACCCTGCCGTGAAAGAGACAGCAAAATCCAAGGCCATCGCGCAAGGAGTCTAACATGGAGCACGCCATTCCCATCCCCGAGCTTTATATCTTTTTACTGGCCGCCTTTCTGGGCTACCAACTGATTTCCCGTGTGCCACCCTTGCTGCATACCCCTTTGATGTCGGCTACAAACGCCATCTCCGGGATATCGTTGGTAGGCTCTCTGATTGTGGCCGGGGCGAACTATAACCACGTGTCGAACATCTTGGGATTCGTGGCGGTGACCTGCTCTACGATCAATGTGGTGGGAGGATTCTTGATTACGGATCGGATTCTGAAAATGTTCAAGAAAGTTAAAAAATGAGTATTCTCCAGCTTCTTTACCTTGCCTCGGCCACGCTTTTCATCCTGGGAATCAGAGGGTTAAGCTCTCCCGAAACGGCGCGCAAAGGCATGAACCTAGCCGCCTTCGGAATGCTCCTGGCCATTGTCGGCACGCTTTTCCATCATGAGATAGTCACCTACAAGTGGATCATCGCAGGCTTGATTCTGGGCTCCGCCATCGGGGTTCCGATGTCTCTCTGGATCCCCATGACCGCGGTGCCTCAACGCACGGCTCTCTCCCACGCCGGCGGGGCTCTAGCCGCTTGTTTAATAGGGGTCTCGGAATACTACAGGCACGGCATTAGCCTGGGAACAGGCCATATGGCTATTATCGGCGTGGAGGTGCTTCTGGGAGCCTTGACGACGACAGGAAGCCTCATGGCGGCCGCCAAACTTCAGGGGCTTCTGCCTGGAAGACCGATCACCTATCCCTTCCAAAACGCATCGACCATCTCCCTGCTTGCTTTCTTGGGTGGTTTCATCGTGTACCTGACGGCTCATCCCGGGGCGACCCACCTGTTTTATATCCTTTTGGCCTGCAGTTTTTTATTTGGGATCCTGCTTCTTGTTCCCATTGGTGCCGCCGACATGCCCTGCGTCATTACGCTGCTTAATGCCTACGCAGGTCTTACCGACGCCGCCATGGGATTTATGCTAGCCAACCGAATCCAGATCGTCACCGGCTCTCTGGATGGATCCTCAGGCCTTATCCTGTCGATTCTGATGTGCCGGGCCATGAATCGGCCCTTTACCAACATCCTCTTTGGAGCCTTTGGCAAGGTAGAGGAAGCCTCTACGGAGGTATTGGAGAGCAAGAAGAAGTCTGTAAAATCCCTCACCATCGAAGAGGCGGTCAATTTATTTAACGAAGCCAAGCGCGTGATTATCGTGCCGGGTTATGGTATGGCGGCGGCCCAAGCCCAACACGCCGTCCGTGATGTGGCTGACAAACTCAAGGCCCTGGGAGTGGCGATTAAGTACGCCATCCATCCCGTGGCGGGAAGGATGCCCGGACACATGAATGTACTTTTGGCGGAGGCCAATGTTCCTTACCCCGAGTTATTCGACATGGATGACATAAATCCTGAATTTTCCGAAGCGGATGTGGCGCTCGTGGTGGGAGCCAACGACGTGACCAACCCTGCGGCCCGACATGTGAAGTCCAGCCCCATCTATGGAATGCCGATTCTAGACGTGGACAAAGCCAAGAAGGTAATCGTCTTCAAACGCAGCATGGCTCCCGGCTTTGCAGGGATCGACAACGATCTTTACCTCCTGGATCACACCTGGATGCTTTTTGGAGATGCCAAGGACAGCTTTACGAAGCTGGCAGGCGCCTTACAAAACGTAGCGTTACAAAAATAAACCCACCGACAAAGTATTGTTAGAACCTCTCAATTTAAGATAATATCTCATAGCTGGTTAGGGCTCATAACGGGCCCTAAAGGAGGTACATATGCTACGTCCCATGACCCACACTCTTTTGGTATTGAGCCTGATGATCGCTAACCGGAGCTCCGCGGTGGCGGCGGACCGCATCCTAATAGGAGAAGTCGGCTCTCTCACGGGCGCCGAAGCCACCTTTGGAGACTCCACGCGAAAAGGTATTGATTTGGCGATCACGGACATCAATGCCAAGGGAGGCGTGAAAGGCAAAAAACTGGAAGTCAAAGTCTATGATGACCAGGGAAAACCGGAAGAAGCGGCCACCGCCATGACCCGCTTGATCGCCCAGGACAAGGTGACCTTAGTATTGGGGGAAGTGGCTTCCAGCCGCTCTCTGGCCATGGCTCCCATCGCGGAAAGAAACAAAATTCCCATGATCACCCCTTCCTCCACCAATCCTCGCGTCACCAAGGATGGGAAAAAAGTGCGCGATTTTGTTTTTCGAGTTTGCTTTATCGATCCTTTTCAAGGCACGGTCATGGCTAAATTCACCCGCAAAAACTTAAAGCTATCCAAAGTGGCCATTCTGCGCGATGTAGGAAATGATTACTCCATGGGTTTGGCGGACTACTTCACCGCGAAATTTAAGGAACTGGGCGGCACCATCGTAGCCGATGAAAGTTATAAAGCGGGAGACCAAGATTTCAAAGCACAACTCACCAGCCTCAAAGGAAAAAAACCGGAGGCCGTCTTCATTCCCGGATACTATACCGATGTGGCGTTGATTGCCCGTCAGGCGCGGGAACTCAATATGAAACAACCTCTCCTAGGGGGCGACGGTTGGGAATCCGCCAAGCTTTATGAAATCGGCGGTTCGGCCTTGGACAACTCCTACTTCTCCAATCACTACTCCACCGATGACCCCAACCCTAAAATTCAGAACTTTGTGAAACGCTATAAAAACACCTACGGGGAAGTTCCTGACTCCATGAGCGCCTTAGCCTACGATGCCGCCATGATCGCTGCGGAAGCCATGACCAAGGCCAAGGATCTTTCCGGAGAGGCCATCCGTCAAATTCTGGCCTCCACCAAAGGCTTTAAAGGAGTTACGGGCATCATCAACATCGATCAAGACCATAATGCCGTGAAGCCCGCCGTGGTGCTGCGCATTCAAGATAAAAAACCCCACTACGTCACCACCATCTCGCCATAATAGACCATTAGGCGATATTAGGAGATTAAGTGATTAAGAAATTAAGAGATTAAGAATTTTAATATGAAGGCCCCTAATCACCTAATTCCCCAATCCCTTAATCTCTAACGCAATGTCTGAATTCCTTCAACATCTGGTCAATGGGATCTCTCTAGGCACCATTTACGCCTTGATCGCTCTGGGTTACACCATGGTGTATGGAGTTTTAAAACTCATCAACTTTGCCCATGGGGATGTCTATATGGTGGGCGCTTTCGGGGGCTTTTATCTGGCCCATTTGCTCGGGGTCAACGATTCCCCTTCCCTGCCTAAAACCCTGGTTGTTTTTGTAGGCTCCATGCTGATTTGTGGAACCTTGGGGTTCTTAATAGAACGTTTGGCGTATCGGCCCCTTCGGTATCGTCCTCGTCTGACCGCGCTCATCACCGCCATAGGCATCAGCTTTCTTCTGGAGTTTGGATTTCAACTTCCTAGATGGTCTTTCATGCCCTTCGATTTTCCGCCCGGACCCACCCCGCGCTTCTTTCCCGAGCTTTTTCCACGCACCATCTGGTTTAATATCGGAGAAGTTTCCATATCCAATTATGATGCTCTGGCGCTGGGGGTGGCGATCCTGTTCATGGTGGGTCTTGAGTTTATCATATACAGGACCAAGTTCGGGGTGGCCATGCGGGCGGTCTCCTTTGATCCCAACATCGCGGGGCTCATGGGAATTCCGGTGGACCGAATCATTTCGGGAACCTTTATATTGGGAAGCGTCTTGGCTTCCGTCGCCGCCCTTCTGGTGTCCATCTCTCGCCCGCGCATCGATCCCATCATGGGGCTGATGCCGGGCCTTAAGGCTTTTGTGGCGGCCGTCTTTGGCGGAATCGGTAACGTTCCCGGCGCCATGGTCGGCGGATTGATTCTGGGTCTCTCCGAAGAATTTGTCGCCGGCTACATGCTTTCTTCTTTCCGAGATGCCATCGCTTTCGCCATCCTCATTCTGGTCTTGTTATTTCGACCGGAAGGACTCTTCGGACGCATCACCACAGAAAAAGTGTGAAGCTCCTTAAAAACTTCCTCCCCTTTCTGATCGGAATTCCCATTCTCTGGGGCATCCAACTCATCTCTCCACCCCACATCGCCATTATCTTAGTGAATGTGGGGGTCAATATTATCTTGGCAGTCTCCCTGAATGTGGTCAATGGTTTTACCGGCCAATTTTCCATCGGCCATGCGGGCTTCATGGCCGCAGGGGCTTACACCACCGCAAAGATCACCCTCGCCCTTCAAGACACGCTTCTCCCCGGACTTTCCCCCTGGCTTTCCACACAAACGATCTTCTTGATGGCCCTGGTGGCGGGAATGCTCTTGTCTGGAACCATGGGACTCCTGGTAGGAATGCCTTCCTTGCGACTGCGCGGAGACTATTTAGCCATTGTCACATTGGGATTCAATGAGATCATTCGAGTTTTTATCGAGAATATTCGATGGTTGGGAGGAGCCACAGGACTTTCCGGAGTGCCTCCCTACACCACTCTGGTGTGGGTGGGACTGGGAGCCATCGCTACTATTTCCATGGCCCGACGCCTGGTCTCTTCTACTCACGGCAGAGCCCTCCTGGCCATCCGGGAAGACGAGATTGCGGCAGAAGCCATGGGAGTGAACACGACCAAATACAAAATAAGAGCCTTTGTTATCTCTTCTGCTTTCGCAGGCTTAGGAGGCGGCCTTTTAGGCCACTACATCCTTTTGGTCACTCCCAAAACATTCACCTTTATCAAATCCATGGAAGTCGTGGGCATGGTGGTATTAGGAGGGATGGGATCCATCTCCGGGTCCATTATCTCCGCCACCCTGTTAACCGTCCTTCTGGAAGGTTTGCGTGGGCTCGACCAGTACCGCATGGTGATGTACGCGTTGCTCTTGGTTATTCTCATGCTGACCCGTCCCACAGGCCTTTTCGGAACCCACGAAATCTGGGATGTTCTTTCTCGTTACTTCCCTAAGCGAAAAGCAGTACAAAAAGCATGAAAAGTGTGATAAAAACAGAACCGGTTTTGGAAGGCAAAGAAGTGACCATGCAGTTCGGAGGATTAAAAGCGGTATCGCACTTTAACTTGGTGATGCGGCCCAACGAGCTCGTGGGCATGATCGGTCCTAACGGGGCCGGCAAAACAACCGTTTTCAACATGATCACCGGAGTCTACACCCCTACCTCAGGAGAAATCTTTCTGGATGGAAAACCCATCCACGGTCTGAAGCCCCACCGCATCTGCCATCAAGGCATCGCCCGCACATTTCAAAACATCCGACTGTTTAAGGAACTCACGGCCCTAGACAATGTTCGCATCGCCTGTCATACCCACTCCTCAAGTCAATGGTGGCAAGCCCTGCTGCTCACTTCCGGTCATTTCGCCGAGGAAACACGCATCACGCGTCATGCCGAAGAATTTCTAAATGTCCTAGGACTCTCCCATCGTAGAGACCATCTGGCTAAAAACTTGCCCTATGGGGAACAACGCCGCCTGGAAATTGCCCGCGCCTTGGCTACCCAACCTAAATTGTTATGCTTAGATGAGCCTGCGGCGGGAATGAATACTTCCGAAAAGGTGGCTCTGATGGAGTTAATTCGAAAGATTCGCGACGACTTCGATCTTACCATCCTTTTAATCGAACATGATATGCGATTGGTCATGGGAGTTTCCGAACGCTTATTGGTCTTAGATCATGGCGTGACTATTTCTGAGGGAACCCCGGAAATGGTGCGCCGCGATCCTAAAGTCATCGAGGCTTATCTGGGATTAGAAGAAGCGGTAAAGTGAAGGCTCTTCTGGAAGTTCAGGACTTGGATGTGTATTACGGAGGGATTCAAGCCCTGCGGGGCATTTCCTTAAAAGTACCGGAAAATCAAATTGTGGCCTTGATCGGCTGCAACGGGGCGGGCAAAACAACCACGCTTCGCGCTATCTCCGGCATGCTCAAAGCCTCACGGGGATCTATTCGTTTTGCTGGGGAACAGATCAAAGGATTGCGCTCTCATCAAATAGTGGCTCGGGGGATGGCCCATGCTCCGGAAGGGCGAGGAATTTTTTTAAACCTCACCGTTGGTGAAAATCTGGAATTGGGAGCCTATCTGCGCAAGGATCGAGAGAGCGTGGCCAAAGACTTGGAAACAGGATACCGACTCTTCCCTATCCTATTTGAAAGAAAGTCCCAGATCGCAGGCACACTTTCAGGGGGGGAGCAGCAGATGCTCTCCGTGGCCAGAGCCCTCATGAGCCGTCCCAAACTCCTTCTTTTGGACGAACCTTCCTTGGGGCTTGCCCCTCAAGTAGTGGAGAAAATTTTTTCGGTGCTGAAAGACATCCACAAGACTGGCATAACACTCTTGTTGGTGGAACAGAATGCGCACAAAGCCCTGCGCATAGCTCACCATGCCTATGTTCTGGAAACGGGCTCTGTGGTGATGCAGGGAACGGGAGCAGAGCTTTTGGCCTCTCCTGAAGTGCGCAAAGCCTATTTGGGGGATTAGGGTTAGCCTGGCTCCGCAGAGTTGTCCGGAGAGCTTTCCTCGGCCATTTTTTCCAAAGATTGAGACTCTTTATCCAAATCCGGTTCACTCATTTCAGTATCAGGGGATAACGCAATATTAAAATCCTCTAATCGTGTTCCCGGGCGGAGAGCCGCCTCGTATTCTCCACCTGAAATCATCTGATAGTTAAGCATGCGTTTTAAAATCAACTGGATCTTCCAACCAATCCGCTTATAGGATTTAAGATAAGGGTGAGCGATCATGGCCGCCAAGAAGGCACCTTCCTCGGGAAACAGCTCCACGCAACTTTTTGCAAAATAGTGTTGGGAGGCAGCCTCGATGCCGTACACCCCGTCCCCCCACTCAATCACGTTAAGATAGATCTCAAAAATTCTCTCCTTGCTCAGGTCTCTCTCCAAGCGTCGCGCGATCATATACTCTTTGATCTTACGAAACAAATTTTTGGAAGGGGATAAGTATAAATTCTTGGCCAACTGCATGGTGATGGTGCTGCCCCCCCGAGCCCATCTCCTCTTCTGAAAATCGACCTTTAGCGATTCCCGAATCTCGTCGGGGTCTACCCCCTCGTGGTAGAAGAAATTGATATCTTCGGCCACGAGAACCGCATCTTTGACCAGATTGGGAATGTCGACATACGCCACCCAGATCTGAGAACGTTTGGGTCTTTTTCCTGCTTTTAGGGAACCCCGTCCATTAGATTCCATAAAAGCAGTCGTTTCCGGGTTTCTGTTCCTTAACCCGTTCACATTGGGCACAGTCCAATATTGGTACAGGATCACCAACAAAAATAAGAGAGGGGTG
This sequence comes from Elusimicrobiota bacterium, assembly GCA_016205045.1. Taxonomy (GTDB): domain Bacteria; phylum Elusimicrobiota; class Elusimicrobia; order JACQJN01; family JACQJN01; genus JACQJM01. The sequence continues at coordinate 10,125 of JACQJM010000275.1, forward strand.
ACCTCTACGACCCAAAGCAGGAGGGGCAAGGAGGAGCGTCTTCTCGCGGATTTCAC
>JACQJM010000276.1 GCA_016205045.1 Elusimicrobiota bacterium
CGCCCTCCGGACCTCGCCCCGCTGCATGTGATAAGCGGGGCTCCGGACGGCCCTGCTTGCCGGAATCCCCTCGACTAGCCGAGCCTATGCAAGAAGGGAAGGTGATTGGTCGGGGATCACAACCAAGCCCGGAGTCGGGTGGCTCAGGACCCTATCTCAAGAAACTGGGTGAAGTCGCCGAGGTAGTTTAAGGACTTTTTATCCCTGGAAGAGGCTCCGGTTTGGGGGCGGGAGCAGGAGTGGTGGTAGTGGTTCTCTTCCTTCGCCTCGGTTTAGGGGTGGATGTGGTCGCTTCTTCGGAAATTTGAGCGTTGATGTCCGCGATTTTTTGTTGGGAGGGTTGGTGGGTGGGATCGATTTCCAGGACTTTCTCAAACAAGGAAATGGCGCGATCATTGCTTCCACTCGAATAGGCCCTCATCCCTGACTGGTAGAACTGGTCCACTTTACGTTTTTTGTCTGCTCTTTCGGATTCCTCTCTTCTTTTGGTCTCTTCCTCCATGGCCATGCGTTCTTGTTGTTGACGGAATGCTCCTTTAGAAACCAGAATGCGGATGGAATCTTGAATCATGGGCTTGGCCTTAGGCGAAGCCGTGAGAAAGAATTCCTGCAGGGCTGGGAGAGCTTTCCTATCCCCTATTTCTCCCAGGGCTTTAGTGGCTGCCATTTGAATTTCGGCATATGAATTTTTTAAGGCCGCCATCAGAGGTTCCACGGCTCTTCTGTCTCCCAGAACTCCCAAAGCACTAGCCGCCATCTGTGCGACGGAAGGATCGGGATCCCCCAAGGCAGAAAGGAGCATGGGGACGGCGGCGGGAAGGCCTATAGCGCCTAATCCTGTCACCGCTGACCAACGGATTTTAACTTCGGAATCTTTAAGGGCTTGTTGCAGTGTGGGAAGAACGGAAGCATCTCCTTTCGATCCCAAAAGGCCAACGGCCTTGAAGCGTACTTCTGGATCGGGGCTTTTCTGATAAGCTTCTGATATTGAGTTCAGGGCAGCGGGATCCGAGATTTTGCCCATGGCGGAGATGGCTTCCTGGCGAATCTGTTTATCTCTGTCTTGGAGGGCCAAAAGGAGATGGGGCAACGTGGCAGAGGTCCCGATGGAGCCAAAGGCTTTGACGGTCGCCATCCTCAGCTCTATATCCGAATCTCCCAGGACATGGCCTAGGGCGGGAATAACCCCGCTGTCATTTTGGTGAGACAAGGCTTGGACAGCGGCCAGCCTCACTTCCTTCCTTTTATCCGATAGAGCCGACTGAAGGGCCGCCACGGCTCGCGGGTCTTGGATGATGGCCAGCCCCTGCACGGCCGAGACCCTGTTTTGCCAACGCTTGTCTTTTAAAGCCTCGATATAGGATGAAATATCTTGTCCCCATAGGAACGAAGTTCCAAGACAAAAACAAAGTATGAGAGCTAATTTTTTTAATGTCACAGAGCCTCCTTTATTGGACAACCAGTTTTAATTCTTTGGTGCGCACCTTCTGTCCTTTGGTGTCTTCTCCTTGAGCATAGAAGGAATATGTTCCCGCGAGGGAAAGGGTCTTCTCTATGAGCCAAGTTCCCTTTTGGTTGCTGCCCGATTCTTGTTGCATGGGAAGCATCTGAAAATTGGAAAGACCCGGCGGAGATAAGAAGAAAAGTAGATTTTTGATTTCTACATCGTCTTCGGCTTCCACCCGAAAACGCACGGATATTCCTGTGCGGGCCGAGAGAGGGGGACTAGAAAAATCGATTTGCGGGGGCTGGTCCACGATAGAAAATGTGGTTTGAGTTTCCACAAGAGGGAAAGCATCCTCGGGAACGCCCTCTAATTCGGCGGTGAAAGAGTAAGTGCCTTCAGGAATAGAAGGGGGGAGTGGGATGTTTTCCTTTAAAATTGTTTTGGCATGGGGTAGAAGCTGGAAAGGCCCTAGGGATTTTTCAGGAAATAGATCTTGGTATTCCGAGGAGAGGTGCCAATTGAATGTGGCTGTTCCTCCGCCCTCGTTGCTTGCCCGGAACCGGATGGGCAGGGAATCGCCATACCCAAATTCTCCTTTCGGCTGGAGGAATTCTCCTGTTAGACGGGGTGGACCTTCTCTTTTTTTTCTCACTATTTTGCGGGGAGCGGGTTTGACAACGGGTGCCACCATGGAGGGTGGGGGGAGAGGGGGGATGGATTCCAGCCAGAAACTTCTCTCTCCTTCCCAAAGAGGAATGCTTGAGGTGGGACTTGTGGGCTCCAGCAGTTGAACACGCATGCGGTAGGGACCTGTCGCAAAGTCCACTCCGGTAGAAAAAGAAAATGGGGTGGTATTTCCTGAAGAGCGCGGACTGAGGGTCAAGTCCATTTTTCCTGCCGGGTAGGATTGGATGGGTCCGATCGCTTCCACGACCCACTGCCCTTGGATCGTTCGCTGGGAGAGGGAATCTGCGCGCACCGTGAGAGAAACCGGTTCCCCCACCTGATAGGTAGATTTTAAGCTGGACACCTCGACCCTCACGGGAGCGGGCACAATCTGTTGGCGGTAGGTGTACACAGCTCCCGCTACTGCTAAAAGAGCCACGATCCCACCGAATAAAAAGGAAAAGAAAGATCGCATAAGCGTTTCAGCTTCGTGATATGATTGTATGAAGGGCGGAGGTGAAAATCAATAGGTCACTGGGGAGCGGGAGATTGTGCGGGTTCGGGTGGCGCGGGAGACTGATTTGTCGTGTTGGCGGGAAGCGGAGCCGCCTGACCCACTTCTTTATCGAGCAGTACAATTTCGATCCTTCGATTTTGCAATAGTCCTTCTTCGGTATCATTCGAAGCAATGGGGCGGTAGGGGCCGTAGCCTATGGCACTTAAAAGCGCAGGGTCTATGCCCACTTTCTCCTGCAGGAAACGAGCCACGTTGGTGGCTCGGGCCGTGGAAAGCTCCCAATTGGTGGGGAATATTTTCTTTAGGTCTCCTCCAATGGGCACGCTGTCGGTGTGTCCCTCAATGCGAATCTGCTTATCCTTTACGTTCTTGAGGATGGTTCCCACCCGCCCCAGAACTTCCCGTCCTTTTTGCTTAAGGTTAGCCTGTCCGGAATTAAAAAATATCTTTTCGGCCACGTTCACCGTGAGTTTGCCTTGAATCTGGGTAATCTTCACCTGGCCGTCCTGGATTTCCTGTTTCATCTCACCCACCAAATTTTCATAGGTGCTTTTGGTTTGTGCCAGCTCGGCTTCCTGCTGGGCTTTCATGTCCTCGTGAGCCTTATTGAGCGCGGCGATATCCGCCTCGTAAGCGGTTAATTTTTGCTGGGCTCGACTGAGGCTGTCTCTGAGAGAGTTGGATTCAGTTTCAAGGCGTCTGTATTTTCCCGCGCTCACGCAGCCGGAAAGAATCAGGGTCGCACCCAAGAAATAGAGAAAATTATTCTTTACAGAGCTCATTTTAGTCCCTCCCTATAGAGATTTTAAAGCAGGGGAAAAGAATACTATTTTGTTAGATTTTCAACAAGCTGATGGCATCCGCGCGTGGAATCCAGGACGCTATTTTAGTACACTGAAGCAGTGCCATCGCCGCTTCAGGCCGAACCTTCCAAAACCGGATCACCTAGAGCTCCTTCCACCAGCTCTTCTTCACGTGCCATGAAAACTTTTGTCTTAGATACCAACGTCCTGATTCACGACCCTGAATCTCTCCTTCAGTTCCAACACAGCCGCTTGGTGTTGCCTCTTTCGGTCATTGAGGAACTGGATCAGTTTAAGCGTCTCAATGATGACCGAGGGTATAGCGTGCGCCAGGTTTCTCGCCTTCTGGACCGGCTTCGCTCCAAAGGAAAATTATCTCAGGGAGTTCCTTTGGAACATGGCGGCAGTTTGGCCGTGGAGTACCGCAAGGTAGATAAAATCCCGCTTCAACTGTCCGGCAGCACCAGTCAAAAAGATAATGAGCTTTTGGCCACCGCTCTTTGGCTTAAGGAAAAAGGGGAGTCCGTGGTTTTGATTTCCAAAGACCTCAACTTGCGAATCAAAGCGGAGGTCTTAGGGTTAGAAACCGAGGATTACGAGCGGGAAAAGGTCCCCATCCAGGATCTTTATAAGGGATGGAAGGAAGTGTTGGTGGAGCAGGAAGTCATCGATCATTTTTTCAAGACTCATCTTATAAAAGAGGGTGAGTGGATGAAGAATCTTTTGGCCAACGAATTTGTAATTCTAAAATCCAAAGAGAACGGTTCACAGAGCGGCCTGGGAAGATTCCGGCCGGAGGTGGGGCTCACTATGTTGCCCTCCACACAAGCCCGGCCTTGGGGTATAAAACCCTTGAACGTCCAGCAGAGGTTCGCCATAGAACTTCTTTTAGATAAGGAGGTAAACCTGGTGACCCTGTTGGGGGTTCCGGGATCGGGCAAGACACTTCTCACCTTAGCGGCAGGCCTGGATCTGGTGTTCGAATCCGAAACCTATCGCCGCATGCTCATTTCCCGTCCGGTGATCCCAGTGGGACGCGATATCGGTTTTCTGCCCGGCACCAAGGAGGAGAAGCTCTCCACCTGGATGGGAGCCGTGAAGGACAACATCGAGTTTTTATGCGATGCGGCAGGGAAGGTGACCCCCACGGAGCTTCTGGGAGGGGCCAGCGATCTCTTTGGTTCGGAGAAAATCGAAGTGGAGGCGGTTTCCTTTTTGCGGGGCCGCAGCCTGCCCCGAGTCTATTTCATCATTGATGACGCTCAAAATCTCACCCCTCATGAAGTCAAAACCATCATCTCCCGCGCGGGGGAGGGAACCAAGGTAGTTCTCACGGGTGATCTCTACCAGATTGACAACCCCTATCTGGACGCTTCTTCCAATGGTTTATCTTATCTTGTGGATCGTTTCAAAGGCCAAAAACTTTTTGGCGCGGTGAAGTTTGATAAGACGGAACGGTCTACCCTGGCCGCCCTGGCCAACGAACTTTTGTAAAAGTTCCTTCCTTAAAAGGACGAAAGTCCTAGAATCCAATAGGTATTTTGACTCATTTTTTATAGGCCTTTTGCTCCTTTTGGGTTTTTAGGGTCCGTGCTATAATGATCGTATGAAACATTTTACTTTTCCACTTGTTTTATCTGTGTTGATGGCAGGCACACCAGCAAGCTATGCGAGAGAGGATGTTCCCACTCAAGCTGAATACGAGCAGGGCCTTCGTGCGGTGCAGTCCCAGGTTCGGGAGACTCGAGCCAATAAGGAACGGCGTGAGCGGGAGCAGAGAGAGCAGGAAAAAATGGCTCGGGCTAGATTGGAAATCCAGACTCGCATTATCTGCGGATTCACTGAGCAGCTATTTTTAGAGGCAGGGGGACAGGGAGTGGGAAGTGGTCAAATTAGGGAAGCGATGGAGCCGACTTTGTGGTCCCTGATCAAGCCTGCGGAACCTTCTCTCACTCCAGGAGCCAGAAGCTTGGTTCGGGATGTAAAACAGGATAGATTTGTAAGACTGGGAACGGGAGGACTGCTTGAGGAAGCTAAACTTTTGTTTGCCAGGCCCAACTATTCTCCACGGGAAGTTGCGGATCGTCTCAATAGCGCCAAGTCTGCTTTGCTGGAACTTAAAGAAAGACTTCTGGACCTTTCTCTGGAAACTTCCTCCGGGCAAACTCTTCGCCAGAATGCGATGGGGACGATCAATAGCATTGTGGGGCGC
>JACQJM010000274.1 GCA_016205045.1 Elusimicrobiota bacterium
ATCTGAGTCAGTTGATAAGTTGATAAGTTGATAAGTTGATAAGGGAGTGCCTGGAATTTATTTTAAGCATATCAGCTTTTTGTACCGGTTAGATCGGAGATGGCAAAGCGCGATCGCCATGGCGTCCGCCACGTCGTCAGGTCTGGGGGGAGAATGTAATTTCAGCAGCATCTGGATCATCTTTTGCATCTGGTTTTTTTTAGCCTGCCCATTGCCGGTAAGGACGATTTTTACCTGGCGGGGATTATACTCGGAAAGCGGTACTCCCGATTGGGTGGTGGCGACGAGAATCACCCCGCGCGCTTGGCTGGTGCCCAGAATCGATTTGGCGGCTTTCAGAAAGAAAATTTCCTCTATGGCCACGGATTGGGGAGCATGCTCTTTGAGAACTTGGGTCAGGGTGGATTGAATCCGCTGCAGTCGTTGGGGTAGGGATTCTCCTGGAGTGGTCTTGATGAGTCCAGCGCCACGCAAAGTAAAGGATTGAGTGTCCTGGCCCTGTTCCACCACGGCCCAACCGGTTTGTGCCAAGCCCGGATCGATGCCTAAAACTTTCATGAGAGATGAGTTATGAGGGATGGGTTATGAGTTTCGGAAATAAGTTTTTGGAAGACATTTCTTCTGTAAATTTTTAAGCGGAACTCATATCTCATATCACATCCCTCATCCCTGTCCCATTCGGGCCAGAATCTTATCCGGTATATCAAAATTGGCGTACACTGTTTTAACGTCGTCATGGGCTTCTAACTCTTCCATCAGGGCCAAAATTTGAGCGGCTGCTTTTTCGTCCACGGGAACCTCGGTGCTGGGGAGCATGGTGATCTCGGCGGTCTCCACGGGAATATTTTTATCCGCAATTTTTTTGCGGATCACTTCAAAATCCTTGGGAGCGGTGATGATCTCATGGCTGTCAGACTCATCCGATTTGAAGTCCTCGGCTCCCGCTTCCAAGGCCAAGTTCATGAGGTCTTCTTCGGAGCCAGCGGATTTTTTAAGAGTGATGTACCCTTTTTGCTGAAAAAGATAAGCCACACAGCCGGATTCTCCCAGATTGCCGCCATGGCTAGAAAAAATTTTACGGATTTCACTGGCGGTTCTGTTCTTGCTGTCCGTGGTGACTTCACAAAGGACCGCCACGCCACCGGGGCCATAGCCTTCATAGACCAACTCTTCGTAAGTAGCTCCTGGAATTTCCCCAGTCCCGCGTTGAATGGCACGCTTGACGTTTTCCAACGGCATGTTGGCGGCTTTGCCGTCATCGATGGCTTTGCGAAGTCTAGCGTTTCCGGTGGGGTCGCCGCCACCTAAGCGTGCCGCGATGGTGATTTCCCGAATGAGTCGGGTAAATACTTTTCCCTTCTTAGCATCTACGAGCGCTTTCTTGTGTTTAATCCCTGCCCAGTGGCTGTGTCCACCCATTGAGTGCTACTCCTTATATAAGGGTACCATTCTATAAAATTTTTGGGAACGAGGTGGAGCAAAGTGATGGGAAACAAAAAGCCGGATGCGCATCATCGTTTCGGGGCCAAAAGACCTGCTCGTGAATGGGCCCTAAGGCCTACAAGCGCTTGACAAAAATATTACAAGGTAGTAGACTCGTTCCCCTATCACAGGTGCTGCTTTTATGGTCCCCAAACATTTTGGACTCCTGCTCAGAAGACTTCGCAATAAATCACAAAAAAATATCCACGGGTTGGCCCGCAGCGTTCGCGTAAGCTCAGGTTGGCTTTCCTATATTGAGAGAGGAAAGAGAACGCCTTCCTGGAACATGGTTCTCGACTGCGTTAAAGTTTTTTCGCAAGAAGGAATCACGACAGAAGAACTCAACAAACTTAAAAAGTCCGGCCGCAAGCTCATCCTTTCAAAAGCTCTTTCTCAAAACGATTAGATATTTCCCCCTTTTTCACCGTGCACGTTCACTAATAGTGAAATCTTTTTTATTGACAGGCTCGGGTCTTTGAAGTTACAGTGCACCGCTCAATTAATGATCCGTTGCCATGTGGAACTAAAAAAGTCTTGACAAAAAAAAGAACCCCTGTTATGCTCTCCGATTGTTTGATTTTTGAATTTTGCAACCAAACGTCCATTCATGCACTAACCATCACTGGGAGGAAAATATGAAAATGATCAAACGCGCCGATGTCACCCGTTTTTTTAAAACTTGTCTGTTGGGGATGGGACTCTTGGGATTTCTTCGTTCTTTTTCTTTTGCGGCGGTAGATTTAGATGTGGTGGTAAAAAATCCCTCGGCAGTCGGGATTGAGGGAGTGCAGGTGGCCGCTATTCATTTCTCCAGCAACGGGCCGGATGGTGTGGTCACTCGGTTCGCCGTTACCGATTCCACGGGGGTAGCCCATTTTGGGGGCGCCAATGCCTTGGTGGATAACAACGATTACGAAATTTACGTCACCTCTCAAGGGTACTCTCCTACGATCCGCGACCAGTTTAATAATCCCGATCCTTCAGGCCATTTCCACATTTTTGGCCAAGGCATCGTGGCCCAGCCGGTGAATATTACTCTGACCTCGGGACTAGCCAATGTGGGTGAAATTGACGTGAGTTTTACTAATGCCTCGGCCAATACTCTCCTGTTCGGCAATATCAACCCGGCCTCAGGCCAGAGTACGGATAGTATAGCTTTTGGAATGGTGAGCAGCGGCGCGGGCAGTGGAACTCTGAAAATCTACAATGTCCCTTTTGCGCTGGCCAATACCTATAGTGTCGGCTCTTACGACCCTGTAAAAAATAAGGGAGTGGGCAAGAAAGTGGATCAAGTGCTCAACAGTGGTAACCCATTGATCAGCTATACAGGAGGGGCGGGTTTTGATTTCGATAATTCGATACCGCCGCAAAGGGCCGAGAATGTAGCCCAACAAAATGGAACCTCAGGGAATTTGAGCTTTGAGGGAGTGGTGGTGGATACGGCTACCGGTAATCCTGTTCCTTTCGCTGGGCTCAATTTCCAATATCAACTGTATCCTCCTCCGGACCAAGGTTCAACCGTGGGGGGTGGTATCTGGACGAATGCGGATGCCAATGGACATTTTCAATTTTTTGGTTTAAGCACCGGCGCTTATCTCGCACAGGTTTATCCGGGGTGCGGGGGAACGGGGACCGCCTATGAAGGATTTAGAAGTACCGGTTCCTTCGGCGCGACGCCCAATCAATCAACGTTTGGCGTTTATGATTTTCTTTATACGGATACTCAAACGGTGGTTAGCCGAAGTATTGGTCTGAGGCAGGCTCCGGCGGGAACAGGCACCATCGCGGTGTACGTTAAAGACAGCAACGGATTTCCCCTGCCTCAATCCTGGATTAGTTTGTGGAATGATGGAACGCAGTGGGAGACGAGCGGAAGTTGCACAGCCCCTGGATCCCCTACCAGAATAAGCAATCCTGGATTGTCCTGCGCTAATCTCCAGGCCACCACGGGATACGCTTTGATTAGTAACGTACTTTCAGGGAATTATACCATCCAGGCTAATACCCAATTTTCCCAGAACCAGGGCACTTTATTCAACGCGGGAGTAGATGGCACTTATAGTGGCTGGAATGGAGGGCCCGACGGCAATTGCGGTACAGACGATTTTCGAGTGACGGTGGATACTGTCCCAGCAACCAATCACGTAAAAATATTTAATTCGAGTGGAACCCAAGTAGGGACTTCGGTTTCTTCCATCACCGTGACCGTTACGCTTCAGGTCAATACTTCCGGGGTGGTGAAGGGAACGTTGCGTTTTCCAGGCGTGGTGGATCTCTCCAACGACCCCATCAATATTACTCTCCAGCCTCAAGCCTGCTGCGGAGGCGGTGGGTTTACCGTGGCCAGCGGCACCGTGATGGGGCCCGATGTGGGCTACCAAATAAATGTGGCCAGCGGGGCGGCTTACTGGATGAACGTCACCTCCAACTACTGGGGCGTCGTCCGAGTCGGGGGAGGAAATGATCAGATCAATTTGACCAGCACCGACACTTGGCGGAGGGATCTTAAGTTCATGCCCGCGGGCCGATTGAAAGGAAAGCTTTACAAACCAGATGGAAGCGTTTTCCAACCCGTCAATAGCAATACCAACAGCGTCAACGCCAGCATCAACGCCAGCGGCCGTGGAGTGGAAGCATGGGGTTGGACTCAAGTATCCCAAGACGGCAGCTTCAATTTGGGAGGCCTTCTGCCGGGCGTGTATGATTTGAGCGCTCAGGGGTGGGGAAATTTCACCTATGCCAATGGCAAACCTTTGCCATCGGTGACGATCGCCGCCAATCAGGACGTCTTTCAGGATGTCAACATGGTCAAGGGGGTAGCGGTGAAGTTGAATGTCTCCACCACTTCTTTGGCCGCGATACCCAACTATACATGCTCCGGTGAAAATCACGAGTGTCCTCCGGAAGTGTGGGTGGCCAAATCCGTGGCGGCGGGTACGGTCATCAACCAAAACAACATTTCCAGTTTTATGGGTATTAATGAGGGACGCGAGGAAGAGTTTCAGTATATCCCTCAACCCAGCCAAAGCACTCCCTGCGGGCCGGTTACTGAGCCGGGATTTTGCGTCTCCAGGGTAGCGGCTCCCAATCTGGTGGATCTCTATTTATTGAGACGGGGACAATTTGATGAGGCCGGAGTCGGCAGTGTCCGCCCCTATTTTGTGGTGCTCCATTCAAGCAAAAATGTGGTGGTGGATGACAGTGATCCATCCAAAATGATCAACCCCTATTTCTTTCAGAACTCCAGCATCGCCGTTCTGCCCATCAATCTAACCCCGCCCACGTCTCAGGCCGGAGACGGTCTGGCGGTCTTGGCGGGAGTGGTTTCGGGCCAGAATATATTCCGGCAGCAAGACTTTGAGTCGTTGGGAGGAGATTTTAATAAGTTCATGCGGTTTATCCCTCAGGTTACCGTTTACAACACATCGGGGACTCTTAAAGCGGCGGCCATCGCGGTTCCCAATCCCACCTGTTTCCAGGACCCGGCGGTCAACGCGGCCTTGGATGAGTCTATAGCGTCTGGTAATTTCGCTCAGTTCCAGACAGCTTTCAGTGGTTGTGTTGGGGGCTTAGGGTATGAGATTCGCGGGTTAAAAGCAGGAGAAACTTATACGGCGGTGGTCACCTCACCCAACTATCCCTTCTATCAGACAAAAACGACGATGGGAACAGCAGGCTCTACCAGAACGGTGAACGTTAATTTCGATCAACTGGTGGGGGCGGGAGCCACATTGACCGGTGTGGTGACCAGCACCGATAGTGCCAACACCGCGCCCATCGCCAATGCGTCTGTGTCCATCAAATCGGAGAACTACAAGGAAAAAACCATAACCACCGATAGCAATGGGCGCTACACCGTAGAGGGTTTACCGCCCGGAACTATGCACATCAGTGTCGTAGCCTCCGGATATGCCCCTGCGGTGGCTAAGAAATCCGTCAGCGGGACGGGGACTTTCAGCCAGAGCTTTATTTTGAAGGCGGGCAGAGGCTCCATTGCGGGGACTGTTTATTCTCAGAAAATGCCCTTTGTCAAAGTGCAGCCGGGTGCGGATATATTTGCCTATAACGACACAGACAATGTTAACAATCTAGGGACCACTCTCTCTGTCTACAGAACCAAAACCAGTTCCGCCGGGTACTACAGGCTGGATGGATTGGTCGTAGGCGATATGTACAAGATCTTCATCAAAGTGCCGGGCAAATACGTGCTGAATCAATCCACCAGGGCTTTGGAGGGAGTCGTCTCGGGCATGGACTTCACTTTGCAGAAGAAGCCATTGGATATTGACGTGTTCGCTCGCAAGACCGACACGAACTTTGAATTCTCCATTCTCAACCCTTCGGACTTTAGCGGGGGGAATGCTTGGGTGGGAGCGACGCCTTTCGTTTTAGCGACTTCCACCGATGTGTCCAATAGTTTCGAACAGCAGCCCAATAACCAACTCTTGCTAAAGTATCCGCTCGCTGATCTGCAGGCAGACACGGACTATACGCTTCGCATTGTGGCCACTTCCTTTGCGGGACAGACGGTCACTAAGGATGTTGTTTTTGGTAAGAATCGGCAGGCCAACTGCAACCAAAATATCGATGATATTCTGGTGGCCGAGGAGGGCTCTAACTCGGCTCAGATTGATCCCAGCGGAGAAAATGACTCTTCGGTGAACATCCCAGCCGGGTCCATGATCACGGTCACCACCACGGCGATTCCTTCCATGAGCTTCTCCGAGACGGATGTCACGGCTTCCACCGTGGCGACGATGGTGAATGTGGCGGGGAGCACGGCTGCTTTTCTGAGTGGCGTTTATCAACTTACTCTTTCCAGCGTCAACTTCACCAACACCGGATTCGGAATAACCCTGTGCTATGATCCCAATGCCAGCGTGTCCGATATGGGCATTTACCATTTCAATGACGTGACTCAGAAATGGGAGCTAGTGCCAGGGGTGCAGACCATTGATCCTCTGACGGGATGTATCACCATCACCGGGATCACAGGGTTGACTAACATTCAGGGTCTTAAGGGTTCTCGTCACATGAAAGCTTCGATAGTGGGTGGGAGCTACGTGCCCAATGCGTTCTATGGAGCATTGGCTTCGAGTGATTCCGGCGCTTTTGCGGTGATGAAGCCTTCCCTGGTGGGGAATGCTTTCGGGGGAACAGCCATAAAAGTATTCAACTTCCCCAATCCCTTTAACCTAGCCAGCAAAACACCTACGTTGGTGAATGCTGGGAGCAATCTGACCACCACCGGCACCATTATTAAGTACGAACTTCCCTCCAACAACGGAGGGCGTGTGATCATCCGCATTTACAGCGTGGCGGGAGAGTTGGTGCGGGAGATGGATCAGGGAGAGCAGAGCGGCGGTTTTTACTACTACGTCTCTTGGGATGGGAAGAACAAGGACGGTCATGACGTGGCCAACGGGGTCTACTACGGGGTTTTGACCGCGCCTGGCGTCAAAGTTAAGGACGCCACTTTTAAGATGGCGGTGGTTAAGTAGATAATCTAAGTTCCCTGCCTGCCGGCAGGCAGGGAGGTTCACCCGATAGGATATCGGGACAAGTAAGGTCAGAAGGAGGAGAAGATATGAAAAAATTTAGAGTGTACGTGACGGCACTTTTAACTCTCAGCTCTCCGCTCTCGGCTCTTAACTCTTTTGCGGCATCGGGGCCTGGAACGACGGGAGCCGAGTTTTTGAAGGTGGGAGTGGGGGCCCGGCCTTTGGCTATGGGAAGCGCTTTCGTGGCTTTGCCGGATGATGCCAACGCCATCAACTGGAACCCAGGGGCTTTGGGTGAGATCAAACAGAAGAGTGTCAGCGCTAGCTACAACGCTTTGTTTCAGGATCAAAATCAGGGTTTCCTAGCTTATGCCATGCCCCTTAACAACGACATGGGTGTGGTGGGGTTGGGGGTAAACTACCTGATCATTTCCAAGATCGAGAAGAGGGCCGGAGATACCGAAGCGGCCGATTCCACATTTAGCAACCAAAACTATGCCATCAGTGCTTCCTATGGGAAGGCCAGCGTGGCGCAAGGATTATCTTTGGGCGGAAACATCAAGTACATTCATGAGAAGTTAGATACGTTCAGCGGCAGCGCGGTGGCTGCCGACTTGGGCGCTCTTTACCGCACCCCTATCGAAAATTTATCCACGGGATTGGCGGTGCAAAATTTGGGCAGCAAGATCGGTCCGGATAAACTTCCTCTTTTGGCCAAAGCCGGCATGGTGTACCAAATGTTCGATAAGAGTTTGTCCTTGGCATTGGACGGCGATTGGCTGGCCATGAACAAAAGAGGCTATCTGGATTTTGGAGCGGAGTACTGGATCCAGAATGCTTTGGCCCTGCGGGTAGGATACCAATTGGGCCGTGGGCAGGACCATCTGGGGAAAGTTGTAGGATTAGGAGCCGGCATTGGTCTTAAATTCGATATGTTCAATATGGATTACGCTTTCTTGCCCTTCGGAGATCTGGGCAACACCCATCGCATCACGTTAGGATTTAAGTTCGAGTAGTTTAGAATATCCCGCCGAGTAACACCTTAAAATCCATCTGGATACGGTTCCTTAAATTTGAAAATTCGGGTCTTGACAAATAGAGGAAAGGGGTTATACTTAGAGGAGTGATCTTCTAGTTTCTCAACGAATCATGAAGAATCTCTCTTTATTTCTATCTGGGGCACTCCTGAGCTTGGGGACGACCCTTGTCCAGGCGGACCCCCAGGTGGATGTTATTAGGGATGAGGATTGGGATTATGCTATTAGGATGGGACCCATAGCGGTTCCCAAGGTTCACTTACCTCCTGATTCCGTAAGAAAGGCCGCCTTAAATAACTCCCTTCCTCCAGGTCAGGCTTTGATTAGCCATAAGAGTCCCGAGGGAAACTGCGTCGTAGCCTTTGCCAAGAGCTTAACTTTTGGAGATGATTCCCGAAGGCCTGCTCGGGCTGACTCAGCCGATTTTAGGGTTTATAGAGCGGATGGAAAACAATGGGTGGGAGTGATGGATTCTCGAGAGCCCAGGGTGGTATTGAGTCCGCCCACTCGGTTGGGCGAGGTGTGGATGATGTTTTATGAATCGTTCGATGATTATGTCCAGGGCAAAGATCCTGCCCGAAGAATTAAAGTGGATGAATCAGAAATTACAAAAAGAGGATCCATGCGATACGATATTGGAGAAGTCTTACAACCCAATTTGACGGAGTATCTTTGGAAGCTGGTCAGGGAACAAACCCTCATCGCCGCCAAACTTAGGAAACGTTAGAAGTAAATCTCTCCTCATTAATTCCTCTCCTCATCCCATAAAATAGTTTTCTCTTTGTCATTCCTGTTTGCCCCAGCCATTTTGGACACCGGAGGGACACCCTTTGGGCCCCAGCGCAGTTCTACGTGGACTGGATGGCGTCAAAAATTGCAAAATCACCTGTCCAAAATTAGGTGGAGCACAGCACTACAACATAGCCTCTCGCCTGCACTCATTTACGGATCGGCGCGAAAGGCATATTCCGCGTGTCTTATGAAGTTGGAACCTCAACTCCTCATCGGTCCATTGACGGCTTGGCGGCAGCCTTAAGAACCTGTCAATGGCAGCCACCGCTATTTTTCTTTGATTCGGAGCCAAAAGACGGCATGGAATCTCTTCATTCCATGGTGTCAAGAGGTTGCGATTATTAAGAAGACGACCCACTGTTGAAGGATGAACCGACAAAAAGCGGGCCAGCGCCACTGGTGGAAGAGGCTTCAAGGTGTCAATCCGATGAGTTGTGAAATATCGCTTTTGGCGATTTAACAACACCTGTAGCGCCCGCCAGAGCGTGTCTTGACGTAAATTGACTAAATCTAGCGCGTCCAGAAGCTGCCTCAATTGTTTCTTTTCGGCTGCATTGTCCAGAGATTTCATTACCTCTCGAATTTTTTCGTAGTTGATGCCATACCGCCCCCGAGCCAGGTGAAGAAATGTCCAGATAATTTGGGGCTCTCCATCATAAAGTTCGACCTTTGCTATACAAGTATCCGACTTCCGATAGGAGAGGGGTGTGATGGGGGATAAAGACTCATGGGATTGTAAGGATAAAATGAGCAGAAAATCTCTGATTCTTTTGGCGTCCCCCTGGCTAATTCCGCATCGGGCTGCCGTCTCCTCCTGGCTGAGTACCGTATCTTCCACTAGAAAGTAACGCTCAAAGGCTTGTTGTCCCATTTTGCTTATGAGGCCGAGTTCGTCTTCGAATTCGGACCATCTAACGTCGGGCCTCTCTGAAATGGATTGCACTTCTTTCTCCGGCAGGAGGAGTAGGCGGGAAGTGGTGAATGGCATGCGGGTGATAAATGGCCGGATTCGATCAAAGAGCGGATCATTTTCTAGCTGGACGACGAACTTTGCTAAATCAGGTTCGCTTAATGTAAAGACTTGGAGTGCCTTAAGTCTGAGACCTAGTTTAGCTTTGAGTTTCGTGCCTGTGGAAATGTTAAGTGTATTCAGCATGCCTTTAGCATATATCTTTAGAAAGAACTTGTCAGGACATCGTGAGACTTTTGATTATGTCAAAAGACCAATAGAGTGCGAAACCGATTAGAAGTAAACTGACTGCCATATTAATTCTTCTCAAAAGTCCTGTATCGGATCGATGTCGAATGGCGGAGCTGACCCAGGCAATCAGGATAAAGAAGAGGATATCGCCGCATGCAGTTCCCATAAGGAACAAAAAACCGATGTGAGGTCCCCTGCCCAGGAGATCGTGATTCCTTAGAAATCCTATGATCGCCAACCAGAAAAGAAGGCAAAAGGGATTGGTTATACATAAAACTGCTCCGCGAGCTAATTCTACAGCGGGTACCGATCGATGAGTTAAGGACAACTTTTCCGGGGCTTGCCTCAAGTCATACAGTCCTACGCAAAAAAGAGTTAGCGCTCCTCCGGCCTTAATAGAAAGGGGGATAGAAGCGCTGTTTAGAAACGACAGGCCAGTTAAAGCCAGGAGAGCGTAAAAAAGATTCGGGAGTACGGCCCCAAGTCCGGTCAGAAAAGCAGACAAAAACCCCCGCCTCATCCCATGGGAGACCACGATTAGGCTGACCGGGCCTACGGGAGAGGACGACAAGATACCGCTGAGTACTCCCAGAAGAAACGACACGTCAAGTCTACCTCTTTGGGATCAATGTCTGTACTGACCACATCACCATTGTTTTGTAGACTGTCGATTCTTCTTCTCTAAATTCCAATCGGCCAGATTTTTGCCCAAGACTCACTATACCTCAACGTTATTTGGGACAATTTTTCTTGCAGCGGTTTAGTTGTTCCTTGACCTGTTTCATGCAGCTGGATTTCGCCTTGCCTGTCGTGTTTTTGCATAGATTTATGCTAGATGCGTATTCGTACTTGCAAGATTTTGTGCAAGACTTTTTAGTTTGCCCTCCCATTTGGGTTCGTCCCCCGATGGGAAGCAGAAATAATAGTGCGAATGAGATCAACCCGGCAAACGATTCTTTCATTGTTTTTTTCATTGCGTTCCTCCAGATATATTCTTCTGCGCGCCCCATACACTTGCTGTTCTTGGAGTTTATTTTTTCCTAACGCGGAGTGTGTAACAACTACTCTGTTCTCAATCTTTCGCTGTAGGTCCTAGAAAATAATACCACGACTCCAAAAAAACTACTGGCATAGTAGAGCTAGTCCTATTTTTTGTGGATCATAGTCTCGGCCCTCCTGTTTTTTTGCCAGCACTCTTCCGTGGACTCCTGGCAAACCGGCATCTCCTCTCCGTAACTGATTGTGGCCATGCGGTCCATCCTAATTCCCAGGGCTTTGTAATAATCTCGGACTTTGGTAGCCCGACGCTGGCCTAGTCCTAAGTTATAAGAGTTGGTTCCTCGATCATCGCAATGGCCCTGGATCTGAACTTCTACCTTGGGATTTTTTTTGAGCCACACCGCGTTCTTCTTTAGGATGTCTCTGGAATCTTCTGAGAGATCGGCCATGTCGTAATCGAAATAGATGGTGGCCAGTTCCGATGTCGAGATGAACTCCTTCCCGCGCATTGAAGTCTCCTGCTCTTCATGTTGTGGGCGCGGGGGCGTCGTTTTCTTGATGCCTTTTCCGGCACATCCCATGGTTGATATCGCCATCATCAGCGCGCCAAAGATTGCAGCATTCATCCGGCGGTTCATCGGATAGGCCTCCTATTTTTTGGCTTCGGAGCTTTTAGTTTTGGGGTTCTGTTTTTTCTTACCCTCCTTTTTCTTGGCTACTTCTGTTTTATTCAGTGCATCTAGTGCTGCTGAAATAGCGGACTGTGCCAGGGTGTCTGCTGATGAATACTCCTTCTTTTGCAGTTTTGCCTTTGCCGACTTCAGGTCCCTCTCGGCTTCTTGTAGGTCCGTCGGGGCATATGTCGCGGCCCCGGCCTCTCGTGCGGTCCTAACGTCTGCTTCCGCTGCCTGTACGGATCTTTCGGTCTCAATCTGTTCATTCTTCTTGGTCGTTAGGCTTGCACATCCGATCACGAATACTAAGCTGAATAGACCAATTCTGATGTTGGTGTATCTCATTAAATTATCTCCTAGGAGTCATCTAGATGCTTTCTTCCCGAGTTTTTTCTGTGCTGTTTTGCTGGCTTTTTTAGTTTCGGCCTCCGATTTAGCCTGATTGGCGAGTTGGTTGGCGACCGTAGCTTCCTCATTAGCCGCGGAGTAGTTTCCTTCCTTGAAGCGCTGTTCGGCACCCGTGAGCCTGCTCTCCGCGCCCATCAGCGTTTTGTAAGCCAAACTCTCCGCCCCCGCTTTCTTAGCGCTGGATAACGTGAGCCGAGCTTCATCCATAGCCACCACTGCCTGTTCCTTGGACTTGCTGCAGCCCGAAAGAACTCCCACGACAAGGCCGCCAAGCAACATGAACCTTAGCCCTCTTGATTTATTTTCTAGCATGACTTACCTCCTTGATTTGTGGATCGCGCGGTCCCTTTACTGCTCAACTTACAATAACTAGAATTCCCAAGATAATTAACAAAATGCCCCTGAGACGATAGGGGTTTCTCTCGGTTTGAAATGGTTCAACCATCTTTCTGATTCCTTATTGGTCCCAATTAGTCCCAGAGTGTATCCAAAACCGCTTCAGGGGGAGACCGCGGCATTTAACTATGGGTGCAATTTTTCCGCCAAAGTGGTACAGGGTTATTTGAGCAACCCGTGTGATTTATTTATGAATTGATAGTCTCAGGTGGGGTCTAAATACCACGGGGCCGTGGTCTATTTACCGCACTTATTCTGTAATGTTGAGGTTATTTTTCTTTAGGAGTTCTTGGAGATTCTTGCGATCCATATCCGCCATCTGTGCGGCATGAGTGATGTTGCCCTTGGCCCTATTCAGAAGCTTGGTCAGGTATGTTTTCTCAAAAGATTCCTGGACTTTTTGCTTAGCTTCCCGATAGGCAAGCTTTTCAAGAGAAGAGGGATCGGGATAGGAAGAGCCTTCAAAGAGGCTGGGAGGAAAATGCTCGGAGGTTAGGTGAGAATCCGTGGAAAGAGCCACGGCATGCTCTATGGCGTTTTCCAACTCCCGAATATTGCCGGGCCAGTTGTGATCCAGGAGAGTCTGGAGAGTTTTGGGTTCTAGGTTCAGATCGGCTTTCCCGGATTTTTTAGAAGCCTTGTCCAAGAAATGTTCGACTAGCAGGGGAATATCTTCCTTCCTTTCCATGAGGGGAGGAAGATGGAGTGGCACCACGGCTAGACGGTAATAGAGATCCTCCCGAAATTTTTCTTGCTCCACCTCACGCTTGAGGTTCTTATTGGTTGCGGCAATGACTCGCACATCAACTTTTCTAGACTCTGTGCTTCCAACTCTCCGAACCTCGTGGTCCTGGAGAAAACGGAGAAACTTAACCTGTAGAGGGGGGGACATATCGCCCACCTCATCTAGGAAGATGGTGCCTCCCTCTGCCGATTCCAGAAGACCTTTCCTGTCTTTCAGGGCATCGGTGAACGCGCCCTTGATATGTCCGAAGAGTTCGCTTTCCAGGAGGGTTTCTGGCAGCGCGCCACAATGGATGGCCATGAAAGGCTGGGCGTTCCTGGAGCTGTTGAAATGGATGGCCCGAGAGACCAACTCCTTGCCCGTCCCGCTTTCGCCCTGGATTAGGATGGTCGCGTCACTTTGGGCAAGTTGGGAAATAAGCTGGAATATTTGCTGCATCTTAGGGCTTTTCCCAACGATTTGTCCGAACTGGTAGCGGGAGGCAAGCTCCGTCTTGAGGCGCCTATTTTCCTCTATCAGTCTCTGCTTTTCGAGAACATCTTCTACTACCATTCGAATCTCATCATTTTGAAATGGTTTGGCCACATAGTCTCTGGCTCCCAGCTTCATGGCATGGACTGCAGACTCAACAGTCCCATGTGCGGTAATCAAAACCACCGGTGTCTTTGGGGAAGAGGTTTTGACTGCTTTCAGCAAGTCCATTCCATTGACCTTGGGCATCCGGATGTCCGTGATAACCAAGTTATACGAATCCCGTTCGATGGCTTTGAGAGCCTGGATCGGATTGCTGAAAGAGACTACCTGGTATCCGGCCTCACCCAGGATGGTCTCGAGCAAACGGCACATTCCAGGTTCGTCATCTATTACCAGAATTCGTTCGGATTTTTTTCCCATAGCTGTTTTTTGGACAGGGAAGAATCACGGTGCATGTGGTGCCCTGCCCTGGATCACTTTTGATTTGGATCGTTCCACCGTGTTGCTCCATTATGGCATAACTTAGGGAGAGCCCCAGTCCCGTCCCCTCTTCCTTCGTCGTGAAAAAAGGGTTGAAAATCTTGTCCAGATGTTCTGCTGAAATGCCCATCCCGATATCCCTGACCGATACCTCGATGTGCCCATCGTTGCGCTTCGTCTCAACGGAAAGCCGGCCGCTGGTTGGCATGGCCTGGCAGGCATTTAGAAAGATATTCAAGAATACCTGTTTGATTTGATCGCGATCTACCTCAAGGAGCGGCACATCTGGCTGGAGATTGGATTCTACTTCTATGTCGTCAAATTTAGCCTGAGTCTGGAGAAGCGTTAAAGTCTCCTCAATGAGCTGGTTTATATTCGTGGATATCCGTGCGGGAGTTTTGGGTTTGGCGAAACGCAGAATCTCCGTCACGAGTTTTTGAGAGCGCACGGTCTCCCGTAGGATCTCTTCTAGATGGACACGCCCCGGATCCTGCTGTGGGGTCTTCTCCAGCAGGTGCTCGGCAAAACCCGAGATGATGTTGAGTGGATTGTTGATCTCGTGAGCCAGGCCGGCCGCAAGCTGACCGATGGCCGCCATTTTTTCGGACTGGGCCAGTTGTCTTTGGGCTTCAAGGACCTGACTATGCGCCTGGTCTATCTCTTTCATGTGGCGCTTTAGCTTTTGCGTCATCTCGTTGAATGTACTGGCGAGTATCCCCACCTCGTCATGGCTGATTACCGGGATTCTGGTGTCAAGATTTCCCTCCGATACTTGCCGGACCCCCTCTGCGAGGGCGGTCACGGGCTTTGCGATTTGCCAGGCCAATAATATTCCTAGACATATAGCACATATTAGACTCAGAAAGAAAATCGCGGTCAAGAAGAAGAGAATCTGGTCGGCATAGGCGTAGGACTCGGAGGTCGGCTGCCGGACCACCACCCCCCAACCTGTCTCCTGGATTGGGGCAAAGGCAGCCAAGACTTGAACTCCTTCTTGATTTAGAAACCCGATGGTTCCTTCGCGCTTCTTGAGAAGTTCCTGAACAGGTGGATTGGCACTTAGGTTCTCTAAAAGCCTCTCTCTTTGTGGATGGACGATAATGCTTCCTTTGCCATCTACGATATAAGCATACCCTGATTTGCCGATCCGGATGCCTTCAATCCCGCCCATGCTGTGGTTTTTTAGGAGAATTCCTCCTGAAAGAATTCCGGCGAGCAAGTTGTTTTTTATGATGGGGGCATTGATAGCAACCGCCACCTCTCCTGATTTTGATCTATAGATATCTGAGAATTTGGTAATCCCAGCCCGTTTGATGGGCTGGACAAATTGTAGTGAAGGAGATTCGGGCAGAAGACGGCGAGTGTCAGGCTCTGCCTGATCCAGAACAAGAGTATTGCCGCTTAAGTCCAAAACCATAATCCCATCGATGAGCTCCGTAACTTTAGTTACGAGAGTCAAGGCCTGGCGTTGCTTGACTGGGTCCATGCTTTGGATGAAGGGATGTCTTGCCAGAGTTTCGATGGTTTGTTTTGTCTTTCTTAACACCTCGTCCACTTGTGCCGCGATGTTCCTGGCCATCACGAGTTCATCCTGCTGTTTCTGAAGTTTGAGGGCTTCATAGCTGTGGCGGATCGTGAAGTACCCCGAGAGTAGAGTGGTGAAAACTACGACTGCAACCAGGGTGGCAGTAAGCTTCAAACGCAATCCAATTCTAGTCATATAGGGCATAAAATCGGCAATTCCAACTGATTTATTTTACAATTTTAGAAGGGAAATTCTAAATCTCAGTTGGGACGACGTAAATATTGAGAATAAAATGCTCTATATTCTAGAATCAAAGTCTGGGAAGCCCAGGGAAATTCCCATTATTCAAAAGTTGTATGATGTATTAGCGACGTTAGAAAAGGGAAAGGAAAAAGTGTTTCAAGTTCCAGAAATTCAACATTTTGCGCCCATCCCTGCCTTCAAACCGGCAGGGATGGCACCGTGTACCCTTCACAGAGTTCCGGGTACCAGCCCGGACTCCAGAGGAGTCCAGGGTGCTGGCAGTGTTCGCGCAAAATTCACGAGAATTTTGCGCCCATAGCTCAATGGATAGAGCG
>JACQJM010000269.1 GCA_016205045.1 Elusimicrobiota bacterium
AAAGCCCGACCTGCCTGCCGGCAGGCAGGGAGGGGCAGCAGTGCCGCAGATGGCACCTGCGGTTTCCGAAGAGGCAACTCCAGATAGGTCCCACCTATAAATCCTTATCGATGGATCCGTCCTCACTTTTTCCATTCTGTCCTCAATAGACCCCAACACTCCTGATGAATCCAACGTCCATTGAGCTTTTTCTCATCCCGCAGGCTGCCCTCGTAACGGAATCCCACCTTCATCAACACCTTGCGGTATGGCCGGTTGGCGGGATCCATGCGGGCATAAATCCGATGCAGCCCCAAATCCCGAAATCCATACTCACAAAGCACCTTGGCCACCTCGGCCCCATACCCGTGGTTTTGACGATCTGCCCGAATCCACACCCCGAGTCTGGCGCGTGAGGCATTTCGCGTGGTCAAACGCGTAAGCGCCCCGGCCCCGATGAGTTCCTGAGCGCGTCGATCAAACACCCCAAAATGCTCCGCGAGCCCCTGGGTTTTTTCCTGTGAGGCCCTTTGGACAAACTGCAAACAATCCTGTTGAGAGTGCGCCTCTGAAACCCAATTCAATCTTCGCTTAAGCATTTCCCTGGATTGGTTGACCGCCTCATATAGCCTCGCTGAGTCTGCCTCCTGAAATGGCCGCAAAAAAATCTTGCGCCCAGTCAAAGAGGTGGAGGATTCGATCGCCGCGCCAGAGAATTCTTCAGGGATCATCCCACCATCTTTTGCCCGTAGGCACGCAAACAAATAAGTTGTGCCAGTCGTAGGGCTATGTTCACAGGAGGAGCATTTTTCTGCTGTTTAACACTCGTTTCACCTTGCGTGCCTGAGTCCCGATGCAGTAGGTAACGTGAGAGTGGGTGGACAGCGGGAAGAGCAGGCCAAAATGGACCTGGTGATTCGATTAAACTTAGGACGGGCGAAAGGTGTGGGATCATGCCGATACAGGGGTTTCCGTCTCTTCCACAAAGAATATGGAAACGATGTCTCGTGCGAATTGGGGAACATCCTTCGCCGCCGTTAAACTCTCGGGAGAGCGCAAAGCTTTCAGCATGACCTCCCTATTCTCGAACTCAAGCTCGGCCAAGAAATAGAAATCGGTGGTGGAACCCTTAGGAGTCCCTATGACCCTATATAGTTTATAGGCCTTCAAATAAGGGATCTTCTCGGCCAAAGGCTTGTGCTGTTTAAAATAGTACTCCTCAAACGTTTTTGGATCAGGCGGCTTCCGATATAAGGCTAAAAGCTTAACCATACAATTTGAATTCTACGATATTCTCGCACGCGCGCGCTAGTAAGGGGTCGCCTTCACTCACTTTGATATTAGGAAAGGGTTGGGATCGGGGTTGCCACTCCAAATGTTAAATGCGTCTCTCGAGAGGTTTTTCTCCGGACAATCCCCGACCCCGCCCTTTAGACTTATAGTGAGTGAAATCGACAAAGGGAAAATGGGTGGACAAGCTAAGGATGATTTATTATTGAACCTTGGAAAAAAGTGTGCTGAGCTTGGTCTTGGCATTTTTGACGTGGGTTCCGCGCCAATATAGCTTTCCACAACTGGGACAGCGATGAAACATAGTGCGCAGCTTGCGCACCTTGGGTGGAATACCGGAAAGTACCTCCTTTCTCTCTGCTTTTACCAAATCCTGATTGCACAATGTGCAGCGGGTCATAAATTTTTTGGGATCCGGCTTAAGTCCAAGTTCTCTCAAGACTTTGGCCAGCTGATCCTCTAAATGTTGCTCCCTCAGGACCAGCATTTTTAGACCCCTGGCGGGAGCCAATTTGGTATCGCGGGTGAGGAGTACGCGCCCTTCCCTCAGAGCATCTATCACCATGTCCAGCTCTGCCCGTGGGCCATCGGGAACGATCTTGGCGTCGTAACCCAGCATAATAAGCCACTTCGCCAGTTGTCCTAACATCCCATCCACCAAAAATTTTGGCATATTTTGTTCTCGGCGCGACACCTCCTATTATTTTATGTAAAATTATGCCCCATGAGGCAACCACCGTCCAAAATCATTCCCTGGGTATTACTGATCTTAATCTTCGGATGCGCCGCAAATAATCAGGAAAAACAAACGGAATTGAACTATTTAGATTTCCCTCCCGGGCTGTTGGAATTAGCTAAAAAGGAGGTGCCAAAATGGTTGGGATTCACAACAGATGCCGCGTTAAGTGCATACGGGTTTAAATCTCGCGATGAATTCAAACTCGCCGGTCTCGACAATCCCATTCCCCTCTATGCCCCTAATATAAATTCAACACCCATCCCTTTGTCTGAGATGAAATCGCATCTTTTGAAAAGAGGGGGAACCTATTACGCTCCCGTTTTAGTTGGATTGAAGCGAGCGAATTGCTTGCTTCAAATATCTCGACCCTCAAGAGAATCAATCCAGGTGGACGGAATAGGATTTGAGTGGTTGGCTCAACGCTTAAACATCGCTCAAAAATATGTCGATGCTCTGAGCCCAAAAGGGCATCTAAAGGCTTTGGTTCAAATTACCTCTCCCATGATGGACCTGGTTCTTGCTGAGACCGGGTCGGGAAATTCATTCTGGCTGAATTTGACCGGCGGAGACACCATAACTCCCAAGGCTTCCCGATTACCTCTCTCTGAAGTTCAAAGACTTGTCAGAGAGGCTGGACTTCAACATGAATCCATGCGTCCGGGAGAATTGGGCGGGCGGTAGCTTCTAATTGCTTCTGAAGCAGGTTTCATCTATAATAAAAATATGCAAGCTTACCCCAAGAAAATAGTCCTCTGCGGCGGGGTGCGCACCCCTATCGGCCACATCGCTAAATCTCTGGCCCATTTTTCGGCGGAAGAGCTCCTAAAAACCACTTTCCAGGAGCTGATCAAAAGGGTTGCTCTGGATCCCGACAAAATCAGCGGCGTGGTGGTGGGCTGTGTAGGGCAGTCCTTTTCCGCGCCCAACATCGCCCGCGTGGCGGCGCTCAAGGCCGGGCTCCCCGAAAAAATACAGTCGGTCACGGTCCAGAATAACTGCGTTTCCTCTATAGAATCCGTCTCTGCCGCAGCGCGATACATTCTGGCCGGAGAGGGGGACCTCTACATCGCGGGGGGCACGGAAGCCATGTCCCAGTTTCCTTACAGCCTCAAGGGATCGCGGGACATGCGTCAGTTCCGTTCCCTGGAATCCGTCAAGTCCAAGTGGGGAACCCTGCTACAGGACCCGGAAGTCGCGGTCATTGATTCCATAGAACAAGGATTGACCGATCCTGTCAAAAACATAAACATGGCCGGCACCGCCGAGGTATGCGCCCAGATCTACGGCATTTCACGAGAAGCCCAGGATGCCTACGCTCATGAGAGTTTGCGCCGTTGCATCGAAGGATGGAACAAAAAGTTTTACCCTACGCACGTTTTTCCTTTTCAAAACAACGGGGCAGTCGTTTTAGAAAAGGACGAATACCCCTTCTTAAGAGAAGACCTAGTGGCCAAGCCGGAAATGTACGCCAAGGCTCCTTTAGCTTTTGACAACTCCAGCTACTCCATCCAAGACTTCTACAATGAATTCGGCCAATACGTAGATGGGAAAAAATACGAGCCGGAGAAAACCAAGGGGACGGTTACCCTTTTCAACTCCTGCGCCCGCTCGGATGGAGCATCCGCGATCATCGTCACCACCGAAGAAAAAGCTAAAGAACTCAAACTGTCCGTTCTCGCGGAGCTAAAATCCTGGGGATTCTACGGAAACAACCCGGCCCACATGGGTGTCTCCCCGGCCTTGGCGGCTCCCGTGGCGTTGGAGCGGGCCGCTCTGACCTTCGAACATCTGGACCACATTGAACTTCATGAACCTTTTGCCGCTACCGTGCTCTCTATATTCAAGGTGGGGAAAGAACGCTTTCGACACGATTGGGAATCCAAACATAAATCCGGAGCCTTAAACCCTCATGGGGGGTCCATCGCCATGGGCCATCCCCTGGGAGCCACAGGCATCCGGCTTCTCCTAAACCTTATTTATGCGATGCAGGGAGATCCTAAATCCCGACACGGCATGATCGCCGCTTGCGCCGGGGGAGGGATGGGCGGCGCATTGATAGTAGAGAAGAGGGGCTAGGGTCCAGCACGCTGGGAGCCTCTGGCTCCCCGGCTGGTACTCGAAGCTCGACTCGCCTCTCTGAGGCTCCCATCGTCCCTGAGCTCCGCGAGGGGGCTGCGAAGGGTGCTGGGGATTGGGGACTAGTAAATTCCTACCAGCCTCCAGTCTCTAGCCTCCAGCCCCAAACAAATGATTCTGCTCTCTAAATTCTTATCAAACTTCACTCTTGGCCATCTGCTTTTGCGCCCCCTGGAAGGCACCTGGCTGGGTCTGCACGAATACGACGGACTGCTGGAAGACATCTCACCGTCGGGTCTCCAGAACCAGATTCTGTTTTATCAGGATTCCCTGCGGACAGCCAAAAAATATATCCCCCGCCATAAAGATCCCAATGCTCAACTGAACCTCCATCACATCGCTTCCGTTTGCCAGTTTAATCTGCACCTTCTTCGAGAAAGACCTGAACATGGCTCCGACCTGGAGCTCCTCTTTGAAATTTATGAGACGCTGTCTGCCCAGGAATTATGGGCTGCCTCGCCCTCCTCTTGGGAAAACATCGCCAACCGAACCCTGGCCTTTACCTCTTTCTTAGACCGCTTGGCTCGGAATGTCCTCCCACGAGCTTCCAGCCGGTTGACCCCCGACAAGCGGTTTGTTCAGGACATGATCCACTCCATCCCCTTCATCGCAGATCATTTTGAAAGAATGGGAACCCGCGCTTTAAAAAGCTTGGGGAATAGAGCGAACCAGAAGCTTCTGGTGAGAATCGGAATAGCCGGAGGCTCCGCAGCCGAATCGGTGAGAGGCTTTGGTCTCTTTGCTCAAAAGGACCTCCTGTCCCGGAGCCGAACGAACTACGCTATCGGCTCATCGGAATACTCCTTCCGACTGAATGTCGGGCTGGGAATCCACCAAAACCCAAAACAGCTCCAACGATTTGGCCATGATCTGCTCAAACAAATTCACTCTCGGATGCACTCTATTCTTCACGCTCAAGGATGGAAAGGATCTCTACCCCAAGTTTTAGAACGGCTATCACGGCGATCCCCTCACAATGATCGCGAACTTTTTAAGCTATATCGTTCTCTCACGGATAGAACTCAGGATTTCGTGCAGAGTAAAAATATATTTTCCCGAATTCCCAAGTACATATTGAAGATCATCCCCACTCCCCTCGGCATGGGGGAAGCCATAACCACCGCGGCCTATTTTCCCGCTCCCCCTTTTGACCCCAAGCAGAAAGGTTCCTTCCTGGTGACCCCCAGCCGGGGAGATAAAAAAAGACTAAAGGCCCATGTCGTGTACCATGCCGTTAGCACCGCAGTCCACGAGGCCTTCCCTGGTCACGACATGCAGTATTTCCTTTGGCAAACCATAAAACCACGGCTACCTGTTCTCCGATTCCTAAAAGGAGATCCCAAAAACTGGGGTGAAAGCCTGAACGTGGAGGGATACGCTCACTATGCGGAAGAACTCATGCGCCAACACGGATTTTATTCCCCGGAAGAAGAACTTTTCCAGCTGGCGGGACAGGCCTGGCGCGCGGCACGGATCGTGGTGGACATAGGGCTGCATTGTTACGGCATGTCTGTGAAAGAAGCGGCAAGATTTCTGGAGAAAAATGCTTTCTTAGACCCCAAGACGGCGGATGGCGAAGCCTTTCGGTACACCAAATGGCCCACCCAGGCGGTCACCTACAGCTTGGGTAAGCGCGAAATTGAAAAATTAAAAGAAAAGTTCCAGGAAAGCCTAAATGGTGGATATACTGAGGCAAGATTTCACGACTGGTTTCTTAAATTTGGTCCCATCCCACCCAACAGAATTCAAAAGGTACCAGGTACCTTTTGAATTCAGGCAAGGTAAATTTATTGTTTAGGGAGGTCGCGAGCGGCCCTTCTTGCTCTCTCTAGGGCAGAATTGGCCCGATCCTTCTGCTCGGGCGACATCGTACTACTAGTCTGTCCTTTAGTTCCCACCAAATCCTGCTCATTACGAATTACCTTTACACGATAAATAAGTCCCGCAAGCGTACTTACCTCGTACCCATAAAACATGGGATATAACTCGTAATCGTTGCCCCTAAGGAATTGGATGCTATCCCCTTGATTATGAAGAACAACCTGCCATTTTCCTCCAAATTGATCCGCATACGCTCCCATCGCAAGAGGCTTAATAGGAACAAGTTTATTCTTCTCCGTATCTATGCGTTGAAACATGCCGGATTGTCCTTTGGCTGTTACCGGGGCGGCCTCAAGCAAATCCTCCATCCAATTGACTGGAATCCGAATCTTCATGCGCTCAATCATTTTAGAATCTTCTCCAAGAGTCTGGTAGTCAGAATCCTCCTCACCAAGAATAATAAGGTCACCACGACTCCCCGCCTTATCAAATGACTGATTCGTCACGAAGGCGAACCTTATAAATCTGGTGGTTATACCTTGAGAAATGATCTTGTGATCCCATGTCTGAACACGGACCAACTTCGGACCCCCCGCCCACGCGACATTGGAACAAACCAACAATCCTACCCACACCCAGATCGCTTTTATCTTCATGAGACTCCTCCTTAAAATTTCACCTCCCCCGAAGTATACCCCCCCCCTG
>JACQJM010000270.1 GCA_016205045.1 Elusimicrobiota bacterium
GCCGCAAGCCGCGAGCCGCAAGCCGTAACCAATCTTAAACCCTCAACCCCCAAGATCGCTTTCCTATTTCCCGGTCAGGGCTCTCAGTATGTGGATATGCTCCGAGATCTGGCGGAAAAGTACGCGGTGGTCCAAGAGACTTTCCGCGAAGCGGATGAGGTGATGGAGCCGCTTTTGGGCAAAAAACTGACGGAGGTTCTTTTCTCTAAAGCGGGGGAGACCGAACAGGAACTCAAAGTTCGGGAAGAAGCCATCAAACAGACCGAGGTCACTCAACCCGCTGTGCTCACCGCAGACATCGCTATTTTAAGGCTTTTGAAGAGCTTCGGGGTGGAGCCGGATGTAGTTTGCGGCCACAGCCTGGGAGAGTATGGTGCCCTGGTGGCCAGCGGCATCCTTCCTTTCAAAGAGGCTCTGCAAGCGGTCAGCGCCAGAGGAAAGGAAATGGCCGGGGTAAAGGTAAAAGATCCGGGCAAGATGGCTTCTGTAGCCGCATCCTGCGAAAAAGTGGAGGCGGTTCTTAAAGACATTGCAGGGTATGTGGTGGCAGCCAACAAGAACTGCCCTTCCCAAACCGTGATTGCCGGAGAAACCAAAGCGGTGGAAGAAGCCATTAAAAAATTTGATTCATTAGGATTCCAGGCCCAAGAGATAGGGGTCTCCCACGCGTTCCATTCCGCCATCGTCCAACCGGCTCAAGACCCTTACCGCAAAGTTTTGGAGAGGCTCTCTATTAAACCTCCTTCTATTCCTATCCTTTCCAATGTCACAGGAGATTACTACCCCAAAGAGACGGATAAAATACGTGATCTCCTGGTTCAACAAGTAGCCAATCCCGTAGAGTTCATCAGTGAAATCCAGAGGATGTATGAGGGTGGCGTCCGACTTTTTGTGGAGGTGGGACCTAAAAGAGTGCTCACCGCTTTCGTGACCAGCATCCTTGAAGAAAGGGGCCAGGGGCCAGGGGCCAGGGGCCAGAAAAATTCCGAACTCACCCCTCTCCCCTCACCCCTCTCCCCCTGGGTTGCTATCTCCTCCAATCATCCCAAGAAAGGCGGGATCAATGAATTCAACACTCTTTTAGCTCGCCTCTCAGCGGAGAACGTTCCTATTCAATGGGAAGACAAGCATCCTCTGAAGTCTACAGGGATCTATACAGAAGTATTTACCCAATGGTGTCGAGCGAGGCACGAAGAGCGAAACACGAAGAACGGAAAAATAGGAGTTCCGGCCTCCTCTTCCTCCGATTTTGAGCTTCTGCGGGACCCAACTAAGGTTGGGGAGTGCCGGTTCCAAGATTCGTCGGAGGCCGGCCTGGCTTCGCGCTTCGATCTTAACTTAAATCCCATCGTTGTGAGCGGGATCGCCATCGGAACCCCGGGAAGCTGGGATAAGGTATTCAAAGAAGAAAACCTGGATGCGTTAGTTCAGGGACAAAATTTTATAGAAAAGGTGCCCGAAATCGAGCAGAGGAAACAACTGGAGAAAAATATTGTCCGGCTGATAAAATCTGCCACCGGAGATCATCGCTTCGAAAAACTCAAGGACATCTCGGAAGTGGTCAAACTCGCAGCCCGGAAAGGAGAGTTTGATCTGGAGAAAGAGTTCGGTGTTTCGGAAGGGCTTTCTCAGGCCATGGACATCAGTTACAAGTTGGCCCTAGGCGCCGGCATGTTGGCTCTCAAGGATGCCCAAATACCCTTGATGCGATACTATCGCAAAACCACCACAGGCATCCAGATCCCTTATCGCTGGGCACTTCCCGAAGATCTGATTCAGGAGACCGGCATCATATTTGCTTCCTGCTTTCCTGCTCTGGATTCTCTGGTGGATGAGATATCTCGATTCCTATCCTACAAGTACCGCCAGAAACCTCTGCAGGAGCTGATGAATCTTTATGAATCTTTGCTCCAAAAGGTTCGGGACCCCCATGATCGGGAAGCTCTCACTCACTGGTACACCACTCATTTTAAAACCTACATCGACTCTCCTGAAAATCAAGGAGTCTTCACATTCAGCCGCGATTTTCTGCTAAAAATCATTTCCCTAGGCCACTCCCAATTGGCCCAATGGATCGGAGCCCGAGGCCCAGCGGTTCACATCAATGCCGCCTGCGCTTCCACAACCCTTGCCGTGGGCATGGCGGAGGACTGGATTCGATTGGGACGGGCCAAGCGCGTGATCATCGTGGCAGGAGATGACGCCACGGGGGACAACCTTCTGTCTTGGTGCGTGACGGGGTTTTTGGCAGCGGGAGCCGCCACCACCGAATCGGCAGTATCCCAAGCCGCTCTCCCCTTCGATAAACGGCGCCATGGCATGATCGTGGGAATGGGCGCGGTGGGGATGGTGATTGAAGATATCCAGGAAGTCAAAAAACGCGGGATGTGCCCCTTGACCGAAATTCTTTCCACCCAATACGAGAACAGCGCTTTCCATGCCACCCGTTTGGAAACCAACCATGTAGCGGAGGTTATGGAAAGACTGGTGGTTAAAGCAGAGAAAAGGCATGGGTTGTCCCGCAAAGAGATGGCCTCCAAAACGCTTTTCATGTCCCACGAAACATACACCCCCGCTAGGGGAGGAAGCGCCGCCAGTGAAGTGGAGGCTCTCAAGAAAACGTTTGGTGAAGACGCTTCCCAAGTGGTGGTAGCCAACACAAAAGGCTTTACGGGACACACCATGGGAGCCAGCCTGGAAGACCCTGCCGCCATCCATGCCCTGGTGACAGGGATCGTCCCTCCCATTGCCAACTATAAAGAACCCGACCCGGAATTGGCCGGCATCACACTGAGCCGAGGGGGGGAATATGATCTGGAGTACGCCATTCGATTAGGAGCAGGATTTGGTTCTCAGATCGCCATGTCCTTGATGCGCCGTTTATGCCGCCTGCCCGCCGGTAAGGAGGGAAAAGGTCAGCCCCGCATTGAGAATCCTGGAAAATATCAATCTTGGCTGCAAAAAGTTTCCGGCCAATCCAACCCTGAACTAGAAGTAGTTTTCAATACCCTACGCATCAAAGAACAGGGACTAGTGTCTAGAGACTTGGGACTGGTCACTCCTAACCAAACCCCAAACCCCAGACCCCAGACTCAATCTTTTCCAGCCCCTAGCCCCCAGCCCCTA
>JACQJM010000284.1 GCA_016205045.1 Elusimicrobiota bacterium
AGCTCGGCGTTCAGTGCCTCGGCCGACCTCTATCATCGGCTACAATAGCATGTAGGGGCTTGCCTTTTATATCCCACCTACAAATCTTCCCCGCACCCGTCCCATTTTTTGGTAGGGATCTAAGGGGACACCGCGGGCATCCCGAACTTCGAAGTGAAGGTGCGGACCGGTGGAAAGGCCCGTGGAACCAACTCGGCCGATTAAGTTTTTGCCCTGCCGCACCCACTGTCCGACCCTTACGTGAATTTCGGAGAGGTGCCCAT
The DNA here is from genome assembly GCA_016205045.1 of Elusimicrobiota bacterium. Classification (GTDB taxonomy): domain Bacteria; phylum Elusimicrobiota; class Elusimicrobia; order JACQJN01; family JACQJN01; genus JACQJM01. The sequence continues at coordinate 264 of JACQJM010000284.1, forward strand.
AGCGAGTGATAACGCCATCCGCGTGACGAATCTCCAAGATTTTACCGTACCCGCTTCTCCAACCCGCAAAAACAACCCGGCCATTGCGGGAGGGATAAACGGCAGTCCCATGAGGCTTGGGAAGATCCCAGCCTTCGTGAAAGCGTGTGTACTTCAAAACAGGGTGGAATCTGAGACCAAAAGGAGAACTGATTTTAGGCCAACGTTCTGATCTAAAAGGAATCAGGTAAGCAAACCCTATAGAACGACAGGGATCAGCCACTCCGTTTTCGGCGTGGTACTTGCGAAGGGCCACCTGAAGGAAGGCCCCGGAGCCTAACGCCCGGGACCGGGCAATGTCGGTACTTCCCGTAGGAGAAACGGGCCAAAAATTACCGGACAACATTAACAGAACCGCCAGCTTCAACATCTTCGTACCTCAACCACACTGTCCATGCCTTTCTGGTTCAAGTACCCCCATACTTTATCAGAACCACCTGCCCCCCACCTGGGCCTTTCGGCTCCTTTCTCGTCGAAAAAGAGCCTACTTTTTCCTAGGTCTTTCGCTCTATTGCACTCCTTCAAAAAACCTATTTTATTCATTATTCTATATGCCTCTGAGTAATAGGATACAGGATGGGGATGAAGTTTACCTGAGGAAACGGCAAAGAATCGGTAAAAACTAGGAGGGGTGCTCTATATCGGCAATTCCTGCCTACCGGACAGGCAGACAAAATCTAAAATTGCTTATTTCTCCATGCTGGATATTTCCATCGACTTCAAGAAGTCCTTGTTGGATTTTGTGGCAGATAGCTTCTCCAAGAGGAGTTCCATGGCTTCCACGGGATTAAGGGGGGCCAGCACCTTGCGCAGGATCCAGGTTTTGCTGAGCTCCTCCTCATTGAGCAGCAGCTCCTCTTTGCGGGTACCGCTGCGGTTGATGTTGATGGCAGGAAAAGTCCTGCGATCAGACAAGGCGCGGTCCAGATACACCTCAGAGTTTCCGGTGCCTTTAAACTCCTCAAAAATCACCTCATCCATGCGGCTTCCTGTCTCCACAAGAGCGGTGGCAATGATGGTTAAGGATCCGCCCTCTTCGATATTGCGGGCCGCACCAAAGAAGCGTTTGGGACGTTGAAGGCTGGTAGCTTCCAACCCTCCGGACAGAACGCGGCCGCTGGAGGGCGTGATCGTATTGTAGGCTCTCGCCAATCGAGTGACAGAATCCAAGAGAACCACCACGTCCTTTTTCTGCTCCACCATCCTCTTGGCTTTTTCCAGCACCATCTCGGCCACCTGGACATGCCGGTCCGCCGGCTCATCAAACGTGGAAGCGATCACCTCTCCTTTTACCGAGCGCTGCATGTCCGTGACCTCTTCCGGACGCTCATCGATCAAAAGCACCATCAGCACCACCTCGGGATGGTTGGTGGAAATAGCGTTGCAGACTTTCTGCAGCATGATGGTTTTTCCGGTCTTGGGGGCGGCCACGATCAAGGCCCTCTGCCCTTTTCCCAAGGGAGCGATCAAATCCAGGCACCGGGTCAACAGTTCGTTCTTACTGTGCTCCAGGGCAAACCTGGCGTTGGGGTGCAGCGGGGTCAGGTTGTCAAATAAGGTCCTCTCCTTTAAATCTTCTATGTTTACTCGATTGACTCCCTTCACTTGGAGAAGCGCAAAGAATCGCTCCCCTTCCTTAGGGGGCCGGACAAATCCCGATACCGTGTCTCCTTTCCGTAACCCAAATTTCTTGATTTGGGAAGGAGAGACATAGATGTCATCGGGCCCCGGCAAGTAGTTATAATCCGAGGAACGCAGAAATCCGAACCCATCGGGAAGGATTTCCAGGGTTCCCTCATCATAGATGGAGCCGTTCTCTTTGGCCTGAGCCTCCAGAATGCGGGCAATGAGCTCCTGCTTTCTCAAGCCCGAGACCATCTCGATCTTCAGGTCCTTGGCGACATCGTTGAGCTCCGCGATGGTCAACTTCGACAACGCGGTCACATCCATCTGCTTCGTCGGTGCTTGTTCCATATTCTTCATATTCTCCCCGCCTGCCACTCGGCAGACTTAATTATGCGCCATCAGTAACTCAAAGGCGCGATAAAATTCGCGCACCTGTTGAGCCAAATGACGCTTCCTTTGAGTATTTCTCAAAATCAAATCAGCCAGGCCCTCTTTCCGCTGCATAGACCATTGGGAACGAAACCGCCGAAGGGCCTCGCGCCGAGAAAAACCATTGCGCTCCCAAAGGCGCTTAAGCTGTCGCGCTGAATCCGCATATACCAGGATGGTCAGATCAAAAAGAGATTGAAGGTGTTTCTCAAAAAGAAGGGGCACATCCACGATGACAACTCCTTTCTTAACACCCCCCACTCTTTTTTTCATCTTTTGCAAAATAAGCGGGTGGGTGATGGATTCCAACCTCCGAAGTTGAGAAGTATTCTGAAATACACGTTGACCCAGCCGATGACGATCAATTCTTTTCTGAACATCCAAAATCTCTTTTCCAAAAGCCCTAACGACGGGAGAGTATCCTTTTTCTCCGGGTTCCAACACCTGATGGGCCGACTCATCCAGACAGATCACATGAGCTCCACATTTCTTAAATTCCCGCAGGGCCGTGCTCTTTCCTGAAGCGATCCCTCCCGTGAGACCAACAACCAGCTTTTTCGGGGATGAGGGATGAGGGATGAGGGATGAGCTAATTTTCTTACTCATAACTCATATCCCATATCTCATCTCTAATG
>JACQJM010000280.1 GCA_016205045.1 Elusimicrobiota bacterium
AATTTATACTGGCTTTACCATGATACTAAAAAGCGGAGCCTACTTCAATAAGGTAAGGCCCGAAGACCTAAACGAATGTGGGCCCAAAAGCTACTCCTAATTAGTACCTAGGGCCCATCTCCTATTCCCCCCATATCTTCTATGATCCAAGACTCAAGGAGATCACTTTATTCACATGAAAAAGACATTATCTTTAGTGATAGTCACCACACTTCTCATTTCCGCCCCCGGGCTACTTCCCTACGAAGCCGCAGCTCAAGCCATCCGTTCGCGCAGCGTAGGCCATGGAGTGTCTTTCCCCGGGAAAGCATCCGCCGGAATCTATTCAGTGGGTATTATACAGATTCGTCCGTTCAGCAGTCTCCAACCGATGACTCCAGTTTCTGCACATCCCACCCCTGTGAGGATTCACTCCACCCCTTCTGCCATAAGACAACCCACTCACTTTTCCCCTCTTACTCCAGTGGGTTCTGTCCCACAAACTCCAGCCTGGGCGGGTGCCCGAAATTTAGGAGCCAAACTGCAGGCGGAAGGTTCTCAGGACTTGAGCGGACAAAATCTCCACCGTTTTTGGGATTCGGCTTCTGACAAATCGGGTTCTGACCCAGCAACCCCCGTTCCATCGGGCACAGAGAGTAGCGACTCTTCCTTTGTTCGGCCAACCCAACCTCAAGAAGTCACCACACCCCCCTCCGGCCCTCAAACCCCCACGGTACCCCCGGGAGAGTGGGGATCCTCCTCCCCGGATGTCGGAATACGGTATACCAGCGCTAAATATCTCATGATGCGCTCCGTTTCGGGATTTTTTGACTTTGTAAACCGCTACGTTCAGTGGTACCAACTGCCCAGAATGTTGGGAGTCGCAAACCTGGCTGGGGTCATGTTCCGTATGCGTCTTACCAATTTATTTAACAACAATGCCTATTCTTCCAAACCTAAAACTGAAAAATCTGATGCTCGTGAAAATCAAATAGAAGGCCAAGACCCTTCGGGACGTCACCATGATCTCGATGAGCCAGACATGGGAGCAGCTGGCACTCGCTTTGCCAGGCTATCCACCCCCGTCCCCCACGGTTCCGACGTTTCATCCCGAATTAAAGAACGCACCGTTCGCGTGAGCGAAGATTTAGATCGACGTAGAAAATTTAAACCGGCAGGCATTTTAAATATTCATGCGGGGGGATGGATCCAATTCAACGTACATGACTGGATGAATCACCTGCGCGCCTCGATTCTAAAAAACCCTATCAAGGTTTCTCTCCCTCCGGGACATCCCCTGGAACAAGAGGAAATGATTCTGGATCGCACGGCTGAGGATCCCACACAGCCGACAGATTCTCGCAACCCTCCCACCTATCTGGACACGGAAACCCATTGGTGGGATCTGTCCGAAATTTATGGAAGCAGTCCCGAAAAACTAAAAGAGCTCAGAACGTTTAAAGACGGCAAAATGATCGTGAACGATGATGGGCGCCTTCCGGAGGACCCTCAACAGCCGGGAGTTGATCTGACCGGATTCAGCCAAAACTACTCGGTGCTTTTAAGCTTCTTACACACTCTCTTCGTTAAGGAACACAATTCCATCGCTGAGGCTTACAAAGTCGAACACCCAGACTGGAATGATGAAAAACTCTTTAGAATGGCCCGCATGGTCAATGTGGCCTTGATCGCCAAGATTCATACGGTGGAGTGGACGCGAGCTCTTCTGCCCAATGACACGCTTCAAAACGCCATGTGGGTGGATTGGTACGGTATGATCGGCAAGCGGTTGAAGCTGTGGCTTATGCGGCGCGTTTATCCTCGCCACCCTCGAATCGCCAAGCGTCTCAATTTTATTCGCGACAGCGATCTCCTCAGCGGCATGCCTGGTTCTCCTACGGACCAATTCACCGCTCCTTATGCCATGCCTCAAGAATTTGTGGAAGTCTACCGACTGCATCCTTTGCTAGATGATCTCTATGAGATCACCTCATTAGCCACGGGCAAGCTCTTGGAGACCCTGAGGCTCAAAGATATTCAAGGCCGTTACACTCGAGGAATTACCCAGAAATATGCCTGGGAAGACCTCCTCTACTCTCTGGGAATCGCCTCTGCGGGAGCTCTCGAGCTGGAAAATTTCCCTGAAGACCTGCGCCATATCGAAACCATGGATGGCCGCAAACTGGACATGTCTGTCGTGGACATGTTGCGGGTGCGTGAACGGTCTCCCGAACTGACTTTCAATGAGTTCCGAAGAAGGATCGGGATGCGTCCAGCCAAAAGCTTTTTGGAGTTGACGGGAGGCGATAAAGAATTGGCTAAAAGGATATCGGATCATTACAACGGTGATATTGAACAAGTAGACCTTCAAATAGGTCTGCGAGCCGTGAAGAAACCCAAGGCTTTTGCCATCAGCGACGAGGCTTTTCGCATCTTCGTGCTGATGGCTCCGCGACGTCTTAAGAGCGACCGTTTCTTATCCGAGATGTACACTCCTGAGGTGTACACCCAGATGGGTATCGACTGGATAGAGCATAACACCATGTCCAGCGTGGTGATGCGCCACTATTCCCAAACCAGAGCCGCCTTGGAAGGGTTAGACAACTTCTTTAAACCATGGCCCAAATCGAGAACATTACATGAACGACTCTATGATACGTCTTTGAAGGCCTCCTCCAAACTCCTCACGTTCAGCTTAGTGAATGCGGGGGTGAGCTTTGTTGTAGCCGTCAGCACGTTCTTGCTGGGCTTCCTGGACCCATGGTCAGCACTCGCATTGGGTTTAGCGCCGGGCATCACTGCACTGGTAACTGTGTTTATGCGCATGAGCAGCTTAGGAGAATTTGAGCACGTGACCAAATACGCCAAAACCGACATCCGAGGGAATCTGTTTAAGCCTCTCTTCCACGCGGAATCCATAGGCTTGAAGAGCGCACGGTGGAGCATTTTGGGAACTCTTGCCAGCATGGATATTGGCGGGATCATCGCCATCCACTTCTGGGCCACCCTGCCGCTTTTGTCGTTCCTCCTGGGAGGCACGGCTGTTCTCACGGGTTTCTTGGCATGGCGGCGGGCCCGAAAGTTTAAGCACAGTCTGAATCTCTTACGGGTCGGCCTCACTTCCGTCCTCAAAGAGGGCCAACTTCAGAGAAGCTACGAGAGCTTGCCCGGCAAGACGGCCCTAGAGAAACATGGCCGGTTTTTCTCAGGGGGGAAAGAGGTGGAGACATTCAGGTCCAGTTTCCACTACCTGCGCAGCACAGGGCTGCTTTTCTTCACGTGCCTTCTCACCGCTGTGCTCTCTCATATTCTTTTCTCCCGCAAAACGCAAAGGAATATGACCAGAGAAGAGAAAGCTCGTTTCCGTCCTGGGCGCTTCGATATCTACGTGCCCAATCTATCCGACGCGCAAAACCCCTCCAACACGGGCGTCTATGCCAAGAAGAGTCTGCCGGACGGCACTCAGCGGGGCGACATAAATACTCAGGAGTTCGACCGCATATTCCGGCAGTTCGCGGTGGGACGGGATTACATCACCCAGTACGACTTGACTCGAATGTTGGAGGCCAATATGGACCGTGAGACCGGCTCGTGGTTTAAAAGAATGTTCGGCCGCATCGCTTCCAAGAGGCAGTTCGACCAACTGTTCAAAGTCCTGGCCGACCGCGTGGTGTGGGAGGAAGAGAAGTTCGGTGGGCTAGTTCCGGCCATCAGCCGAGACCAACTTCTCCGCTTCTACCAAGGAGGCGCCCTCTACGACATCGCACAACAAAGAACGGGAAAGAAGTAATTGGATTTTTATCGGCAGGAAACTACTTCAAGCGGTACCTCTTCAAGCGGGTGTCCTGTCCCTGAGAGATCAAAACCCACAGGAATTTTCCCTGGACTGAAAAAGAAAGGGCGTCCGGTATAAATTTTTGGGAAGATTTGATAGAAAATATTCCTTTGTTGCGCGCCAACCTCCACAAAAGCTTCCCCTTGGTGTCTAACCCCCACAGATCGGAACCCACCCATTGAATGGAGTTCAGCAATGGCCCGCTGGGCATCTGGAATGTGCCCTCCACCCCGCTGCCTGGATCGAGGCCAAACCGGTACAGCAGTTTCGTGGAAGCATCATAGAGCCACAGACCCGTCTGGCCATAAGCCAAGGCGGAGGGAGCGGAGCCTGGCGCTGGGTAAGAGTACGCCTCCGCCAGATTTCCCAGAGGGTGTCTTAAAATTCGGATCTGAGCCGCATCCAAGCTCCACAAAGAGTCTCCTCCCAAAGCCACACCCGTGGGATGATAAGGCTTTAATTTGGACAGATTGAGAACGGTGGGCCTATCCGATGGGGATTGCGGATTCAAAGAGAGCATGCCCAGTTCCCAATCCGCAATCCACAAACTATCTTTCCCAACCATCAGGGCCGTGGGTGTTTTTATCTGCAGGGGGAAAGAAGCCTCCTCCACCCAGTGAACCTTCGTGTGATACCGATGCCACCCAAAAAGCCCCAGGCCCACAACCACAAGAGCTCCGCCAATCAGAAAGGACATTTTCCAAAAACCACGACGAACGATTTGGGGAAGCGACTCTTTGAAAAAAACAGGCACCTTCACCCCTTGCGTGGCAAAAATTTTCATCAGCGCAGAAACTCGGGAAGACCACTCTGAAGCCTCTTTAAGAACATGCGTGATGTTGGAGGCGTACTCAATCTCCTTGGCTTCCTGGGCCTGCATCTTGGCCATCCACTCTTCTCTTTCTTTGCGCAGTTTCTCCTCCCACTGAGAGAACTCCTGCTTTTGAGTTTCCCAGGTGGATCGTTCTCTCTCCCACAGTTCTTTCCACTGGGCCCGCTCGGCTTCCCATGTCTCCTGGGAAGTCCTGAGCTTAGATTCAAGCTCCTGCACTCTTTCCAAAGCTTTTTTCTTGGCTTCTTCCGCTTCGGCCCTGGTCCTTCTTTCCGAAAGAAGCTCCCCCACCGTTTTTTCCACCGCCTCTTTGGCCTGGTGAACCTGAGATTCCAATTTAGTTCGGGCCTCCTGGATTTCCTTGAGATGCCCCAACTCTTCCTGAACCTTCTTTTCCTTTTGAGCCCACTCTTCCTGAAGCTTCTTGCGCCAGGCTTCTTCTCGCTTCAGCTCCTGCCGCGTCCTTTCCGCCAGCTGCTGCAGCAGTTCTATTTCCTTGGAGTGGATCTGTTTTTGAGAGGTCATGGCATGACGGCTTTCCTCCAAGCGGACGGATGTGTCCAAAATCTCTTGGACCACCGTTTCGTGCTCCTCTAGATAGCGGGTCTTGACCTCGGACAGCTCTTTCTCCACAGACCCCAACCTCTGATTGAGCTCGCCGATGATCTTCTCTTTGAGTTCCAGAAGATCTTGAAAATTAAGGAGATCTTGCTTGTACTGATTTTTTAGGAAGTGCAGGGTTTCCTGGGCTGCCACTTGCTGCGAAGAAAGGAGGTCTCTATCGATAAATTGCGGGGAGGGATAAACATTCAGTTCCTGATCGGGACCCTGGATTTCCGCCATGAGCTTATCGAGTTGCTTATCTAGATCGTCAGAGTCCATAGAAAAGTGATGAGATATGAGGGATGAGTTATGAGTGAACAAAACTCATATCCCATCTCTCATCCCACATCCCTAGTGTAACAGCAGGAGGGATTTTGTCAATATCGAAGATGTTACAAAGGAAGCCAAGAGAAGCCATGTACTTTTTTTCTGCTGAAAAAGAAGTTGCCTGGCACTTTTGACTATTTCTCTAATAGTTTGCGGAATTCCAGGTTGACTTCGGAGAGATCGATCCCCGTACCGCGGTACTCTCTCAAAATTCTCTCCAGGGTGGTGGTTAAAACATTTTTGGGCGCGCCGCTGTCCTTGAGCTTGCGGTAGGAAGCCCAATCCTGACGAAACCGGCTGTGAAGTTCATTTTCCTTTATTTTTTCTCTATTCTCCTTCAATTGCCGGACATTTTGCTGAAGCTTCTCGTGTTTCTCGGAAAACTCCTTGATCCGTGACTGGGCCTGAGAAGCCTCCGCAGATTTGGAGGCCAATCTCTGCTGGAGCATCTCCAGCTCATTGTGCATCTGAGCCAAATCCTTGCTTAACTTCTCTTCCCGCTGGGAGGAGACCGCCAGGGACCGTACCAGATCTTCTCGGTAGCGGATCTCCTGACGCAGCACCTTCTCGTACTCCTCCTGAGGATCAGCTTCCCCGAACCTCAGCAAAAAAGTAAAAACATGACTCATCTGGAATGTGGCGCTCAAAGGCAACAGAAAAGCGTAATGAAGTTCCGCTCCCATCACGCGGCAGGAAAAACCCACATTCCATGTTCGGGATTGATTGCCCAAAGACAAACCTGTGCGGGCTGCGATGGAACCATAACGAAAGGGGAGCCAGCCATATTCGGCCCCCGTGGCCACGGTGTATCCCCCCGGTTGGGGGCCCGAAGCCCCTCTCTGCGTCACGTCCATCGCCAGAACAAAATCTCTCGATTTTTCGGCCATGCCGATCTTAAACGTCAGAGGAGCCTTGTCTTGAAAACCTGCCACCGTCAAATCGGGTTGGTTGATATTGAGCACGGAGAGTCCCAGCACATACCGCTCCTTTAAACGGTAAGAATTTCCCCAATCCAAACTAATCGCTCCTTTACTGGCCGCATGATCTAGCGTGGCACGGTTGAGAATCTTTACCCCTAAACCCGTATCCAAGGTTCCCGGCCCCCAATCCAGCCAACGATAGGTGCCGTAATTTAAATCCCACTCTTTATCCCGAAACCTGTCCCTAAGGGTTGAAAAATGAGCCATCAAAGAAAATGCCCCGGGCGTGGTGAGAGACGTTAAAGGAATGGCTATCCCTCCTGAAACTTGTTCCACCCGATCGCTCCCCGACGGAATACGAAAAAGTTTGGAAAAATTGGAACCGATTTCTATTTTTTTGATGGCTCCCACCCCGGAAGGATTATAAGCAGAAGAAGCGAGATCCCCCTCCACAGCGACAAAAGCCCCCCCCAATCCCAGGGCTCGCGCGCCATAGCCGAAATCGTCAAAAGCTCCCCAGCAAAGCTGGGGCCCCAACACGAACAAACACACGAATAAAATACGAATATTATACGAATAGGACATGGAAAATCTTCTTATTCGCATCTATTCGCATTAACATTCGCGTCATATTCGCGTTAGGCTTTTTGGACGGTTTCTCTATACAGCGCCGCCCCATCCTTGCCATGAGATTTAACCCAATAAAGGGCTTCGTCCGCCTTCTGCATCAACTCCTCTAGAGATCTTGCATCCCCCGGACACGTGGCGATGCCCAAACTCACGGTAACCTGAATGGCCTGATTTTTGGAAAATTTAACCGGAAGTCGCATCTCCCGTACCTCCTGAACTAAGCGCGAACCAATGGCCTTGGCATCCTCCTCCTTGGATTGGGGCAACAGGATCAAAATCTCATCTCCCCCATAGCGACATGGAAAATCAATTTTCCGCAAACTTCTCAAGATGATGCGGGCCACCTCCTTGATGACTTGATCTCCCAGTTGATGGCCATAGGTATCATTGATCTGTTTGAAGTAATCAATGTCCATCCACAACAGGGCCAAAGGCTGATTGAACCGCTCAGAACGATAAATTTCTTCCTGAAATCTTTGCAAGAAATAACGTCTCAGAGGAAGCTGGGTCAGGGTATCATAGAGAGAAAGGTCTTGCACTTCATCAAAAAGACGCGCGTTGTCTACCGCCAGGGCAATTTGACCGGCAAAAGATCTCAACAAACCCACATCTTCCTGAGCGATCGACTGCTGAGAGAGAAGATTGTCCACGATGAGCAAGCCCATACTCTGCCCCTGAACCTTAAGGGGTAAATAGAGAACGGTGTCCTTATACCGCTCCATCAAGGGGTCCGGCCCAGAACCCAGCACCAAATCCACAAACCGATGCACTCCTGGCTGCATGGGGATTTCCTCATGAGAAAGACTTTTGATCTGTCCACGCATGTCAGCGGACAATTCTCCCTTGAGCTTCTGGGCCTGGCGATCCACCAGATACAATCGCACACGATCAAAACTGAAATGCTGTTGAATGCCCTGAAGAATCAGTTTTAGGCCGTCCTCCACCCTTAAAGAGGTGGCAAAGATTTCTGTCAGGTCCGTCAAGGTGCTGACTCGTTCCAGCTGATCCCGATTCTTCCGATCCGTCCCGGCCTGATGCAGGTTTTGTGCCAATTCCTCCGCAAATCCCTGAGCCAAAGTCTTTTCCCGGTGAGTAAACGCTCGAGAAGAGGTGTGGCGCTCCAATCGCAACACGCCCAATGCCTGCGTGTGATTTTGACCAGTCCATCTCAAAGGGACGTAGAGTATGGGATGAGGAGAATGGTACAGCAAAAATTTCTTGCGCCCTTCCGTCAACTGCCACAGGGGAGAACCCTCCATTAAATGGATTTCCTCATCCATTTCAAGGCATTGATCCCCCGCCAAAATGAGCTGCATGGTAAGAATCAGCTCCTGCGGATTGAGCAGAAATGAGCTGACCGCATCGACCCGAATATGCTCTGCCATCAAAGAGAGGGCTCTCGCCGACAGATCCTCTAAGCTGTCATAGGGCCGATTGAGTTCTTTATGAAAATGGTATAAGAGTTCTTTCATCTCACTTCGTGAGCCTCACCCTATTGGCGTAAATCCGCGTAAATATTCGAGCTTCATTCGCGTTGGGCCCCTTTAAGCATAAAGGGAAAGAATATAATCCGCCTCCGCGGCGGTGTGGATTAATTCCTTTCGCAACATAGCCTCATTATAGTTCCGACGCAAAATCGCCCGCACTAGGTTTTCCATAGTGCGGTCAAAAATTCTCTCCAGGCTTCCCAAAATCATTAGAGAAGGCAGTGGTTTAGCAATCTCCGCGGATTTCAAAAACGCTTCCCGAAATTCGTCTTCCTGGTTGTGGGCCTGGGACTTAGCTCGGCCCCTTTCCAGTCCCGAATGACCGGAAAAACTTCCTGCCAAACCTTCCAAGGTGCAGGGAAAAGCTCCAATAGAATTAGCGTATCTCTCCTGGTTACGAGAGCCAACCAAATATTTCAAGAGACTGTAGGCCTCCTCATGATGAAGGCTGTTTTTCAAAAGGACTAAGTGCTGTGCGGAAACCACAGAGTGATGTTGTTTAGAGACCTTAGGTATCAACGTGACCCCCAAATTTTGAATCAGGGAAGCAGAGTGATCACGGTGATGAGCCTGAGGAGCGGTTCTGGGGAAACGACCCCAAATCTGAAGCGCGCAAAAGCCATCAAACAAATTTTTGGGAACTAAGCCGCTCTTCCCCAATAAAGGCATCCATCCCGAAGCCAAGAGCTGAAGGTATTCCGACATGCCTTGAATGCATTCTTCACGCTGAAACAGAGAACGCGTGTTATCACGAGAAAATAATTCACCTCCCGCGGACCAAACACAAGGGGCCAAATCCTGCAAAGAAACGGACTCTCGAGAATTGGAGTTGGCGATAGGATAAAAAACACCCGCTCGCCGAGTGTTCTTTTGTATCTTTTGGCACACCTCTTTTAATCCTGCCCAAGTCTCCAGGTCTTTCTGGGCATCTACTTCCAGCCGATCCATCACATCCTTGCGATAATATAAAACCCTTAATTCCATCCACCACGGCAGGGAATAAATTCCCTTGGCCGCACCTCCCTGAGGAGAACAATGTTCCCGCAAAGGAGCCCAACACCGCTCCAACGTTATCCCGGAATCTATTTCTGATAAATCCTGCAAAAGGCCTAGATGAATGAGAATGGGGGTCCACGTGTCTGGAATTTGGATCAGATCCGGAAGATTTTGTTTCTGTGCGGTTTTCAGAAAAGAAAAAAGCTGCCTCCACAAAGAACCAGCCGTTTTGACATGGATATCAATTTTGATCTCAGGGTGTTCCCGAAGGAAATCTCTTAACACCTCCCGCAAATCAGGTACGGTTAAAAATTTAGAGTTAGGAAGAACCCAGAAGTTAAGTGTTCTCATGTTAGATATGAGAGATGAGTAATGAGAGATGAGTTTGGGATATTTATAAGATAGAACTCACAAGAAATATAATTCGGGACTCTATGTAAATTCTTACTCATAACTCATATCCCATCCCTCATCCCTAATCATCTGCCCCAATTCTCAAACTGCAAAGACGGATCGATCGCCGATTTTCGCGGCGGCCGCCCTTTGCGAAAACGCTGAAAAGCCACCTGGGCTATCATGGCTGCGTTGTCCGTACAGTAGATCGGTTGCACAAAAAAAACCTTCAAACCGTTTTTGCGGGCCTCGGAAGGGAACTTTTCTCTGAGACGACTATTGGCCGCCACTCCCCCTCCCACCACCACCCGGTCAATTCCAAAGGCCTTGGCCGCCTGCATGGTTTTCTGAATAAGAGTATCCACCACAGATTCTTGGAAAGAAGCGCAAACATCAGCCACGAAAGGGGTGAGGGGCGAGGGGT
>JACQJM010000281.1 GCA_016205045.1 Elusimicrobiota bacterium
GGGAGGGGTCCCTTCGGGGAGGACCACGGGAGGGTCCTCTCATGGGGTTCGGGGGCTAGAGGCAAACCACGGACAGGCCCTGCCCTGTCATCTTATCTTTGCCTCATGGATAGATCTGTCAGGATTCTGTTTAGATCCACCCGTTCCTTCATGCCCACGAACTGCAGCTCACCCACCCAATAATCATCCCCGTCTTTTTCCAAGCGGGACACCCTGGATCTTACGGATTCAAACGACGTTCCTTCCAGTAAGAAACTGATAAAAATTTCCTCTTTGGGATGCAGGCTCATGCGCGTCAAAAGTTTTGCTCCCGAACCGTGAAGCCCCAAAAGCCTTCCCCACCCCTCTTCCGAATCTTCACCCCTTGAAAAACGTACGGGAATATAATAAGAAGCTTTCATCTTAATCCCTCAATCCCTTAATCTCGTTTTTCTCCATAGGGTGTCTAAAAACTTTCCCCACAGTCTTCTCTCTTTTTCCCGAGTCTCGCCCTTGCCCCTCGGCCACGGTCCAAAATTGCGTCCCATCCCAGGTCAATCCCGAAGCCTTCCACTTCTCGGACTGGTACACGGGCAGAATTTGGCTCGACAAAATAGAAGAAGGACGGTCGATATCCAATTTCAAAATCTTGCCTCCATCCAAGGACCACAGAGTTTTTCCATCACAGGCTAAGGAGATAGGGGATAATCCGGGATAGTCATAGGATTGCACAGAAGTCAACTGCTCATCCAAAATGTGTTTAATCAGAACCTTGCGGACACCATCTAAGCTCCACAGATAAAGCCCATCGTAACACAATCCAATGGTTCCTGGCACCTTAAAACGAGAAAGCACCTTGATTTGATTATCCATGAGGTGCTTTTGCACGAATCCAGACGCCGTAGCCATCCACAAAGCCCCTTCCGCAAAGGTCAAAGCAACGGGAACATCCGAAGGAAAGTGGACCACTTGCTTGACTTCAAATCCCTTGGGGCTATGAACATATACGGATTGAGAAAACCAATCTCCAATCCAGAAAAATTTTCCATCCCACACAATCCCTGAAGGGTGGGTGTAGGGCAGGTCCCACTCCTTGTTTTGTTCCACAGGTTGCGTAGAGATGCGTTGAGCCCACCAGCGCCACACCCCTGCCCCCAATCCAAAAGAAAGGAGCGTTGCTAAAAATAGAATTAAACCCCAATAAAACTTACGAGAGGGTGGTGGTGCCGAGAAAGGTTCTAAGGTGGTTCCATCAAACCGAACCGCCTTGTGAAGGCAGGCCTGCAAGGATTCCTCCGTCCAGGGAGGAGCTACACACTCGAAAGCCCCCAAACGCATATATTCCACCGCGCGCGAAGCATTACGCTCTTTTAAACAGAAAATAACAGGAAGAAGGGGCGCTATCCGCTGGATCTCTTTAAGCACCAGCTCTCCTGGAACTTCGAGATCCTCCTCCACCACCAACACCGCACGGGGCATCATTTGCCCCAGCAGAGAAACTAAGTCGGACAGATGCTTGGCAGGAACTCCTTCATAATGCAAAACGCCCAAAACATCCAGAAGGCCTTGGCGTTTCTTTTCGTCTCCGGCCAGGACTGGAATTAAGATAGGCATTTTATATAGGGATTAGGGAATTAGGGCATTAAGGGATTAGGAAATTTCCATAAAACTCTTAATCCCCCAATCACTTAATCCCTTAATCACTTTGCTTTAGGAGGTGGCGCCGGAATCATCAGCACTGAATCCACTTGGGGAAGTCCACGGGAAATTCTAGTCAGGTTAGCGTCGTAAATCAGTTCCCACAAATTAGGGTCTCCATAATACTGAGCCGCAATAGAACGCAGGGTGTCTCCCGCATGGACGCGATGCTTTTGGGGCCATGAAGGAGGCGGAGGAACACTCTTTTTGGGCTTGGGCGCGGAAGGAAAATTTTTCTCCCGCTCCCCCCGAAGCATCTCCAATTCCGCATTTTTCAATCTCTGGCGTGTATCTTCCAAGCGCATTTGAACATTCTTTAAATCAGCTTCTGTCACGGATTTATTGACCTCGGTTGTAGTCACGGACTGCTCCACATTCTTTTTTCTCTCTTCTAAAACCGCAATTTCCCTTTTGAGAGCCTCGGATCGCTCGGAAGCTCGTCCCACATATCCCTCCATGAAGGAAGGTACGCCGAATCGGTAAATCACCGATACCTGGTACATACCCCCTATCTCATGAAAACCTTTCCAGGGAATGGTCATGGCGTAATCGATCCAAAGAGGAGAAAAATTCACCCCCAATCCAAAAGCCACTTGAGATACTCCGTCTAAACGCACCCCTTTCCCCGTTCTCACGGCCAACAACCCCTGCAGGAAAACCATTTCCATCCCTGGATAAAACTCCGTCAACCCCTTTCGGATTCTAACATCCGTTACAAAATTAATAAAACGATAGGGATACGCTGCTCCAAAATTTAAAAAAGGCGTGGAAGCTCCCACCCCTGTTACCATTTCCATTAGAGACATGCCGAACTTAAGTCCCTGAGAAGATTCCAAAATGGCTCCCGCATCCAACCCGATTCCAAAACGAGATTTAATCGGTTGGCGCACACTCTCCATGCGGAAGTTGACGCCCCACTTGACGGGTTTTTCTACTTCGGGAAGATTCGGCACCCGGGGAACTCGGTATGCCTGCGCCAGAGAAAACAGAAACACATCCTTGTCTCCTACTTGATTCTGCCGCACCCCGTAATAACCCGCCGCTATCACCGAATTCATAAAATCAGGCACTGGCCGCGCATAGGCCAAGGATATTTCCCCCACCGAACTCAGAGGGGAAAATCTTCGGCCTAAGCCAGAACCCACCTCTAGGCGGGGCTTGCTCGCCAGACCTGCGGGGTTATAAAACAGGGAATACACATCATCCGCCACCGCGGTGTAGGCTAAGCCCATTCCGTTGGCACGGCCGCCCGGGAGAAGATCGTGGAACGTCGCTCCCCAACAAAGTTGGGGCCCACACACGAATAGAACCGCGAATAAAGTGCGAATAGAATGCGAATAGATTATCCGCTTGTTATTCGCGTACATTCGAGTAAGCATTCGCATATATTCGCTTAGGTTGTTTGCCTAATTATACAAAACTTCTTATAAGGGCAATTTCCCATTATTCGCATCTATTCGCGTCCTATTTGCATCCCATTCGTGTTGAGGCTCAAAGGGAGCTTATCCCTAAGCTCACTTTGAGAAGAGTTGGATCAGACAGCGCGCTGAACCTTTATCATGCTCAAATTCTCCCGCAACCCACTCCCCTTTTAATCGGAGTCCCTGATGCGCCAACCTCTGCCCGTACCCCTCTCGGATTTTTCGCTCGCGCGGGTTGCAAAATCCATGGGCCAACAGAATCCATCCCTCCGGACCCAATCTCTCAGAGACATCTTTCAGAAAATCGAGAAAAGAAAATTCAAGGAATGTTCCTTTTTGTTCTTTCTCTCCCAAATAGTACAGCACTTCAGAAAGGACTATAAGATCAAAGGAATGGTGCCCGCAATCTTGAATCCACTTTCTTATATTGCCCTGAACAAACTGGACACGCTGCTTCCAAGGGTCCAATTGAACCCTAGCCCTTTCTAAAGCCGCCGCAGAGATATCCAATGCCACCAATACATCCGTACGCTGCACCAGATCACGGCTCAACACCCCCTCCCCACAACCTACTTCCAGTATCCTGTGAAACCGTCTATCCCTTAATACCTCCACTGTTTTTTGAAAACGAGCTTGTTCATAAGAAGAGGTCCGGTAACGGTATGGGTCTTCTCCCCGAGCAAAAAGCCTTTCCATTTTTCGCCGGGTCAGATGATCGTGTATCCAGGAAATAAGAGGCATATCATTGATCCTTTCCTGCCCAGATGTCACATCGGGGGACTCGCTACCGCTCGCTCAGGATGACCCTGAGCGTAGTCGAACGGGTCAAAAGCTAAACACCATAGAAAAAGCGCTCTGATTAATGCTGGTCTGGCTCACACCCGCCACCGGAGGCACCGAGATATCCCAGTAAGAATACTCCCCTTTGATAATGAAGTTGCGGCTCCATTGATAGTTTAGAGCGGCCGTGTATTTGGTGATTTGAGTGGAAATTCGCTCGGATTGGACAGGAAAAGCCGCCACCGGCAAATTCCCATTCGCCCCAAACTGGGTGTTAGAGGAAAAAACCAAGCGTGGGCCACGGCGCTCCATCCGGTTGTACACCAGAATTCCCAAAAGTTTGTCCCCCACAGGCATTTTTCTCATCACGGGAAAGACAGCCTGGACATAAAACCCTCGGTTGATTTCAATAGAAGAAGGCATGTTGCTCGTGCTGAGCGGGGTGTTGACCACGGTGTTAGTGTCTGCCTGGGGAGATTTAAAATCCGTGTCGCTGTAGATATATTCTGCATTGATGCTAAAATCCAAATATTGGAACCGGGCATCCACTCCCAGAATAAAATAATCCTGCCCCTGTTCCAGGTCATACCGCCCATCCATCGCAGAAAGTCCAAAATTCACTCCCTTAAGTTCGCGCCTGGACTCTGGAATAGGGATGGGCAGAGGAATCCTTAGATCTCCCAATGCAAAAGAGATGCGTCCTCCGGCCGTTTTGTTGTTGTTGTTGTCCGCCAGGTTATTATTTTGATGTCCAAAATCAATGCTGACCCCCTCTATCGGAGGAGGAGGCACAAGGAGACTGGAAGGACTGGGAAATGTCCTTTGCCGATTGGAGACTTCCCCCAACCCATTGATGACATAGGCCGTCAACTCGGTGAGAATCCAAGGATGTTCTTTATGGGGATAATAGTTAATTCGTGCTCCAATATCGGTGTATCCGGAACTCAAAACCGCTCGGGGAGAATTGAGCCGCACCACCAAATCCAAGCTGTCGGGAGAAGCGTACAACAAAGGTCGCGTCACCGCCAAAAATTGGTCCGGGCGATATAACTCGTTATAATGTCCAAAAGGCACCAAAATTTTCCCCAACTCAAAACTGAAATCCTAATTCTTTAAAAAATTGAATGAGAACCGATACAAGCTCAATCGGCCCTGATCTCCTGTGGGCATCTGAAATTCCAAGAAGAAAGGAACCCCGTCAACAATCGGTCCCCCAAAACCAAAAAAAGCATCCGAGATAAAAACCTCATTCTGGATTTGTTGTTCAAAACCAGGACGACGGGGGCCGATGTTTCTCCAGTTGAGACCCAAGGTCGCGCCCATCCGGAATTTAGATAAACCAAAGGATTGCTCCAGTGTGCCCGGAGAATCTTCCGCAAAGGCGGAAGATAAGCTGATAAGTGGATAAGCTGATAAGTGGATAAGTAGAATCAAAATCCTAGGTGTCAACTTATAAACTTGCTTGGCTGGCCCTAAATTTGACATAAGGAAAAGAAAATAGTTAGAATCACCCTCTGATGGAAAGAGAAACGGCTACTCGAGATATCTGGGTTGAGTTGTGGACCAACAAGGAGCGGATTGAGGGCATTGTTCGTGTTCCCGATAACTCTCGCTGCCGCAGGATTGCCGATCTTATCTGGCATGCAGATCGCGGCGCCAGTGGAGTTCTGCACTTGACCAAGGCTACAGTCTACGATCTCAAAACAGAAGCAGTAAAGTTCCGCAAAGAAGTGTTGGGCGTGAATAGACAGATGGTTACCTTTGCTGCTCCAAAAGATAGCGATAATCTCGGAAAGCCCACGAACGAAAATCCTACCATCGATATTACGCAAAATTAAACCAATTTTGGAAGGAGGAACACAATGTCTCATGTGATCACGGAAAAATGTCTCGGAGAACAGTACGCCGCTTGTGTCGATGTTTGCCCAGTAGAATGCATTCACCCAGTCAACTATAAGAATGAACCTTTTATGATCATCGATCCAGATGTCTGTATCGACTGTGGTGTTTGTCTGCCAGAATGTCCCATTGGCGCCATTGTTGGTTCCGTGGATGAAGCTACAGCCTATGCGGCGATCAATAAAGAGTTGACGCCTGCTGCCAAGGAAACCGAAGCAAAGTCCGGCAAGATAACACCTAGGCCCCCTAACGATCCTCCCAGAAAACCGGACAACAAGCTGGTGAAATAGCAGGCGAATCAGTAAAATCAGTTTAAAGTTTAGAGTAGAAAATTCGAGGACTTTAAACTTTTAACTTTAAACTGTCGTTGCTGTGATTCCTGGAGTACCATGAAAAACATGTTAAAGACAGGTCTCCTGATGACCATCCTTATGGGCTTCTGCCTAATGGTGGGAGAAATACTGGGTGGGCGCCAAGGGTTATTGTTTGCCTTCCTGGTGGGAGGTGTCAGCAACCTATTTATGTATTGGTTCTCGGATAAGTTGGTGCTGGGCATGCATAGGGCTACTCCCGTCAGTCAGCAAGAACTGCCTGAAGTTTACGCCATCGTGCGCGAACTGACTACACAAGCCAACATCCCCCTGCCCAAAATCTATCTGATCGATACTCCATTGCCCAACGCTTTTGCCACCGGGCGGAACCCTTCGCATGCCGCCGTGGCAGTAACCCGAGGCATTCTGGATATTCTAGATGAGCGGGAGCTGCGTGGCGTACTGGCTCACGAATTGAGCCATGTCCTGCACCGTGATATTCTTATCTCCACCATCGCCAGCGTTTTGGCGGGAGCCATTATGTTGCTGGCCCGCATGGCCATGTGGGGCACGCTCTTCGCTGACAGACGCCGCAGCGACAACGAAGGCATGCATCCCCTGGCGGGGCTTTTAATGCTGGTTCTAGCTCCATTGGCGGCCATGCTCATCCAGATGGCTATTTCCAGAAGCCGGGAGTTTCATGCGGACGAGGCCGGGGCGCGTCTTTCCCAGGACCCTCTTGCCTTGGCCAGGGCTCTTCAGAAAATCGAAAGAGTCGCCTCCACAGGAGGATTGCCCTCGGGCAATCCCACCATGGCTCATCTCTATATCATCAACCCCTTTAATCTGGAAGGCGTCACACGCCTCTTCCTTACCCATCCTACCACTTCAGAACGAATCTCACGCTTGGAAGAGATCGCCGGCCATTTAAAACTCTCCCGCCGGTATTATTGAAGGGGTTGATTCCTAGATTCAAAAAATAGACAATGATGAAAGCTCATGTTTAAAAAAGTGCTGATTCTCCTTCTATTTCTAGGGAGCCATCCCCTGTTCGCAGAACCTTTTCCCCCTCCCCTCACTCCCATCACTATCGCCTATCCGGATCCGGGGGCTACACTTTCTGTGAGTACCGCCACTTTTATTCTTGGGTCCATAATACCCTCCACCGGAACTTTTCGCATCAATGGCCAAATCGTCAAGCCGCACCGCAATGGTGGATTCCTCGCTTACTTACCCATTCCTTCCCTGCCTGCGGGGAAACAACCCGCGGAATTCGTTTTTCACTGTGAATTACAATATCAAAATACAACGTACACCCTGGACCACAAGATCCGCATTTTCTCTCTTCAAACCCCTCCCACCACTCAAATTTTTATTGACCCCAACTTTCTCTTGCCCAACGAAGCCATGGAACTCAACCCCGGGGACTGGTTGGATGTGCGCTTAAGAGGAACCCCTGGGGCCGAAGGAGAATGGTCCCTCTCAGGAGTTAAAAAACATCTCCCCTTATTCGAGATGGAGAATTCCGGAATCTATAGGGGTTCCTACCAAATCCAACCGGGAGATAAAGCTAAAGAAGCAGAAGTGGAGTTTAGTCTTAAGCATAAAGACCTGGGTAAAACTCGAGAAACTTCCAAGGGGAAAGTCACTATCCCTTCGGAGCCTTTCCGAGTCGTGGAAGTCTCCTCCGAATTGGCCCAAGGAGAAACAGGCCCCGGGAACAGTTATTTCATGTTTGTCAAAAAGGGAACGCGTCTTCTCATGAATGGCCGGCAAGGAAAGAAACTGCGCGCCTTTCTTTCTGAGACCGAAAGCGCCTGGTTCGATAGCGGCGCCTTCCAGATTCTTCCCGAAGGATACATCCATCCCCGCACCACATTAGAACACATCAACACCTCCGTGTCCGATAACTCCACGATCGTCAGCCTCTCCCTGGGGAGTCCGGTGCCTTACTCCATAGAACCCACCCCGGAAGGCTTGGAATTAAAACTCTATTACACTCAGGCCCGCACCACTTTCATGACCTATGACAGCAAGGACACGTTCGTCCAAAACATACAATGGAAGCAAATAGGACGACAAACTTGCGTGGTCTCGATTCGACTGAGCTCCAAAGAAACGCTTTGGGGATACCATGTCAGCCTAAAGCCCGGAAGCCTTAATTTGGAGTTGAAACGCGCTCCTCGTCTTAAGCCTCGTCCCAGCTCCGTGTTCGCGGGGCTGAAGATCATTTTAGACCCAGGCCACTCCCCCAGAACTTCTCCTCCCTGGGATGGCGCCGTAGGACCTCACGGCACACAAGAACCCATCGCCACTCTCGCCCTGGCTAAAAATCTCAAAGCCCTTCTGGAAAAAGCGGGAGCTCAAGTGGTGATGACCCGATCAGGGGAGGAAGAGGTTGCTATTTATGAGCGTCCCAAAATCGCATGGGAAAACCGGGGAGATTTATTTATCAGTCTTCATTATAATGCCATACCCGATGGAACCAACCCTTTCGAAAAAACCAGAGGCTTCTCCGTATTCTATTATCATGCTCACAGCTTGGCCTTAGCCCAATCCATCCATCGAGCTTATCTCAGGCGCCATTCTCTACCGGATGAAGGGTTGCGCTACGGCAACTTGGTCGTGTCTCGCATCAGTCAGATGCCGGCGGTACTCGTTGAATCCGCTTATTTGATATTTCCGGAACAGGAAGAACTTATCACCAGTCGGCGATTTCAAACAAAAATAGCCATCGCCCTCCTAGAGGGGGCCAAGAATTTTCTTGAAAAAGAAAGAAACAAACAACAGAAAAAATAAAAATGCTTCCCCCTATGACTCTTTCCCATCTCTACGAAATCCTGAAAAATTTAAATGAAAAAAAATTTGTTCAGGAGCAAGAAATATGGAGCTTGGTTTTAGAAAAAAGCTGCGAACTCCTGGGAACGGAAATGGGAGTGTTTTTTAGTTGGGACCCAAAATCTCGCCAGCTCTTGCCGCTCTGCTCCCGAGAGCCCCCCACAGGAAAAATACCTCCCAATCCCTTCAATATCATCGTAAAAGTGTGTGACTGGGTCGCCCAAAACAAACAGACGGCGTTGGTTCAGGACACCTCTCGCGATCCGCGCTTTGACAAGAATAGCCACTCCCCTTCCCAGACCATTTTGGCGGTACCCATCTACCGGAATGAAGATTTGCTGGGGGTGCTGGAAGTGACCCATCCCAAAAAAGCAACCTTTACCCCTGAAGATCAAGAATTATTGGAATTTCTTGGTTCCCACACTTCTCTTTTATCTCACTCTCTCAGGATGCAACAAGCCCTCGGACGTGTGACGGCACACAACGCCAGTATATTGGAAAATCTAACCGGTGGATTTATCGGCATCGATCTGCAAGGAAACGTGATGATCTTGAATCCCCGGGCCAGGCAAATTTTGGAAATTCACGAGGAAAATGTGGTGGGCAAGCCCATCGAATCGGTTCTTAAAGATTGCCCCGGGCTCTCTCTGCTGCTCAAAGAAAGTCTCGCCAGAAGTCACCCGGTCAAGCGCCAAGAACTTCCTTGGACCTATAAAGGGGAGAGACGCCTTCTGGGGTACAGCACTCTTCTCATACAAGATGTCCATGGCGGAATTGCCGGAGCGGGAGCCACGTTCCAGGACCTTACAAAGTTATGAGATATGAGTGATGGGTAAAAAAACTTGGAGGAAGTATGCAACTGACAAAGGAACTAAAACTTGGAGACAAGACACC
>JACQJM010000021.1 GCA_016205045.1 Elusimicrobiota bacterium
GAACATTTCTCCTCCCCCTTGATGGGGGAGGATGAAGGTGGGGGTGACCATCATCGAGAACTTACCCCTCACCCTACCCTCTCCCACACAGGGGAGAGGGAGTTAGAAGTTCTGCTTGTGTGGTAGTACGGGGTTCTTAATGCCATGAGAAAGATGTGGGTTGTGATTGGGCTTCTTTTTTTGGCCGCCAGGGGAGCGAATTCAGAAACCATCAAGCATAAGAGTGGCAAAGAGATGAATAAGGCCGGAATCGAGTGGGTCTCTATTCCTGGCGGGGCTTTCAAGATGGGGTCTAATAATGATTGGTCGGAGCAGCCGGTTCACAAGGTAACTATAAAGGGTTTTGAAATGTCGAAGACCGAAGTGACGGTTGAACAATATAAAGCATGTGTGGATTCAGGCACATGCACAAATCCTGATAAGGAATTCGACTGTAACTGGGGCAAATCCGGCCGCGAGAAACATCCTATCAACTGCGTGAGTTGGGATCAGGCGGTGACATTTGCCACGTGGGCGGGTGGTCGACTTCCAAGCGAATCTGAGTGGGAGTATGCGGCGACCAGCTGCGGCAAAAACTGGAAATATCCTTGGGGGAACGAGAAAGCGAAGTGCGATAGAGCCGTCATGAGTGGCAACGGTTCTTATGGCTGTGGCCGTAACTCGACCTGGCCCGTATGCTCTAAGACCGAAGGTAACACGAGGCAGGGATTGTGCGATATGGCCGGTAATGTTTGGGAATGGGTTCAGGACACATGGCACAGGTCTTATGAAGGGGCGCCTCAAGACGGAAGCGCGTGGGTTGACCCTAAGGGCCCAGGCCGGGTTATTCGTGGCGGTTCCTGGGGCCGCGGTGCCGGGCACCTGCGCTCTGCCCAGCGTAGCTACACCCCCCCCGGCTCCGGCGATTTTGTGGGGTTCCGTCTCACGAGGTCGAGTCGGTGAGTAGCTTGAATCTTCAGGAGTCCAAAACGGTGCCTGTTTCGTCTAATGATCATTCTTCCGATATTGGGCAGGAGGCAGAACCTTTTTTGTATGAGAGGTCTACCCCAGGGCGTCGGGCGATTCGATTTCCTTCTTGGAAAAAACGAAGGCCCATTTCTGGATGGATTCCAGATTCATTTTTAAGAAAAAAAGCTCCTCCTCTGCCCGAGCTTTCCGAGTTGGATGTGGTGAGGCATTTCACGCTGTTGTCTCAAAGAAATTACAGCGTGGACACTCATTTTTATCCTTTGGGCTCCTGCACAATGAAGTACAACCCCAAGGCTAACGACAGGTTGTGCGCCCTGCCCGCTTTTGCTAAAGCCCATCCTTTTCAACCGGATAAAACTATTCAGGGACTTTTAGAGATTCTGTACGACCTAGAACGCATGCTTTCTGAAATTTGTGGCATGGATTCTTTCACTCTTCAGCCGGCGGCAGGGGCTCATGGCGAGCTTACAGGAATTTTAATCGCCAAAGCCTACCTTCATTCTAAAGGTCCAGAATTCAGCCGAAGGAACAAAGTTCTCATTCCAGACTCGGCCCACGGAACCAACCCCGCTTCGGCTGCTCTGTGCGGTTTTGATGTGGTGACCGTAAAGTCGAATGAGCGTGGCCGCGTCGATCTGGAAGATCTGAAAAAACATTTGGGTTCGGATACCGCTTTGGTGATGATCACCGTTCCCAATACTCTGGGACTCTTCGAGGACCGTGTCCAAGAGATCGCGGAAGAAGTGCATCGCCAGGGAGCCCTTCTCTATATGGATGGGGCCAACTTGAATGCTTTGGTGGGATTGCTCCGGCCTGGGGACTTGGGTTTTGATATTGTGCATGTAAATGTCCATAAGACGTTCTCCATTCCTCACGGTGGCGGCGGACCTGGTGGAGGACCGGTGGGAGTCAAAAAACATCTGATTCCCTTTCTGCCGGAGCCGAGGGTAGTCAAAACGAAACAAGGATATAAACTTGAGGAGGATGGCAGGCATTCGGTGGGCCGTTTGCGGGCTTTCTTTGGCAATACGGGGGCACTGATTCGTGCCTACACCTATCTAAAACTTTATGGGGCCGAGGAATTGAGGGATATCAGCGAGATGGCGATCTTGCACGCTAACTATCTACGGGTGCTTTTAAAAGAGAATTTTCCCGCTTATGTTGATCAATCCTGTATGCATGAGTGTGTCCTCCAACCCGCGGGTTTGGGGGAAGTGAAGACTTTAGATGTCGCTAAGCGGCTTTTAGATTTTGGATTTTACGCTCCCACGGTTTATTTTCCTTTGATCGTACCCGAGGCATTGATGATCGAGCCCACTGAAACAGAATCCAAACAGACACTGGATCGGTTCGTGGAGGCAATGCGTCGGATTGCCCAGGAGGCTAAAGAAAAGCCCGATTGGGTCAAACAAGCTCCCCATACCACTCCGGTCCGAAGACTCGATGAGGTCCGCGCCGCGCGATTTCCCAATCTCCGTTGGAAACCTAACAAAGAGATGAGAGATGAGTAATGAGTTATGAGCGAGGCTCTTAAACTCGCTCCCCCCTGGCCGCAACCCGCGACTCACGACTCGCAACTTGCTTCGGCAGTCCTGCTTTCTACTCCCTCTTTGGATGCCTATGAACAGATGGCCCTCGATGAGTTGTTGTTGGATGCGGCGGAGCCGGCTTTTGTCTTGCGCTTCTACAACTGGAAAGGCCCCGCCGTCACTTTTGGATACTTCCAAAATTATGAGGAAGTTATTTCTAAGAGTCTAGGGTTTAGGGGTCAGGGGATTGGAAGCCAGGGTTTAGGGGTCAGGGCTCAGGGGTTAGAAATAAGGGATTTAACTGAACCCTCAACTCTCACCCCTCACCCCTCACCCTTGGTTGTCCGCCGTCCCACTGGTGGCGGAGTCGTTTTTCATCAAAGAGATTTGACAATTTCCTTTGTCTTCCCTCGTGAATCCTCTCTTGCCCCCCAGGCTGTTTACAAGGACATCCATCGTTCCATCCATTTAGGTTTTAAGTCTCTTGGTATCTCATTAAGATTATGGAGTCCTCACCCCTCACCCCTCA